>JABDPP010000348.1 GCA_013042765.1 Litoreibacter sp. | reverse complement strand
AACCTACAGCGATTGGGCAGCGCCTCGCGATCCCGAAAGCCCCGCAAATGCCACCGAAATTCTTGCCTGAATGGCCCTTTCCCGTGCACACTCGAAGAAAAGGACTGAGCACGCATGGCACAGCACTCAGAAGAGCAGGAGGCAGAGCTTGCCGCCAGCGCTGCGGCTGAACTCCAGTCGAATGGGCTTGAAATCCCGGTCATGAGTTGGCTTGAAACTGGGCAATTTGTCCTCGCTGAGGTCGAGAAATTTGTTCTCTCAATGATGCGCCCATGGAGCGCCTATCAGCTGGCCATCGCCTTGGGTGTCCTCATAGCGGCCCATCTTCTGCGGAAGGTTCTGGGGCCGCGGGTCCGCAAATGGATGGCCAGTCGTGAAGGATGGCCGACCTGGCGCATGCGGATATTGGTCATCGTCAATCAACGGCTCAGGGCGATCTTCTTTGTCGCGCTGATTTGGACCGTTGTCTTAATCATGCGGGAAGCGACCTGGCCGAGCCGCTCGTACCTCCTTAGCATTATGGCGAACCTGTCGACCGCCTGGCTGGTTGTTGTCTTCGCGACGCGGCTGATCCGCAGTGCCTGGGTCCGCAAGACGGTGCGCATTGGCGCCTGGATCTATGTCACGCTCCATATTCTGGGCCTCATCGAAGACACCGAGAGAGCCCTCGACTCCGCTGCGCTTGAGATCGGCGAGTTCCGGATATCTCTGCTGTTGATCATTCAGGGCGTTGTCATCGTCAGCGTGATGGTCGCACTGGCTCGGTTCGTCTCCAACACGACCACGCGGCAGGTTCAGGCCAACGAGGAGATCTCGCCCTCGATGCGAGTGCTGATCATCAAGGTCACGCAGATCGCCATTTACGCCATTGCCTTTTTCATCGGCGTTAAGGCGATCGGCATCGATCTGACAGGGTTGGCCGTCCTTTCCGGCGCCATTGGTGTCGGTCTTGGTTTCGGCCTTCAGAAGGTCGTATCCAATCTGGTTTCCGGCGTAATCATCCTGCTGGATAAATCCATCAAGCCGGGCGACGTAATCAGCCTTGGCGAAACGTTTGGCTGGATCAACACACTCGGAGCTCGCTATGCGTCTGTCGTAACGCGGGACGGCAAGGAATACCTCATACCGAATGAGGACCTGATCACCGGACAGGTTGTGAACTGGTCACATTCGAACGAGTTCGTCCGCCTCGATATCTATTTCGGAACGGCCTATCATGACGATCCACATCAGGTGAGGCGTCTCGCGATAGAGGCTGCCAAACGCGTTGATCGGGTTCTCGCGACCAAGCCAGCCGTCTGCCATATCGTAGGTTTCGGAGACAGTTCAGTGGACTATATCCTGAGGTTCTGGATCAAGGACCCGACGGCCGGCCTGACCAATATTCGCGGCAATGTCTACCTGGCCTTGTGGGACACGTTTAAGGAGCACGATATCTCGATCCCCTTCCCGCAGCGGGAAGTTCGCATGCTCGACGGCGCTCAGACCGCAAGCGACTGAAACACGTATCACCGTTTCGCCGGTCAAAAAAGAAAAAACGGCGCCCGAAAGAGCGCCGTTTCACATTCTACTTGGGTGTCGTCGTCAGCCCATGCGGATCAGGATGCCGGACCAACCGATACGAGATATGCCCAGACGTTGGCCGCCTCATCAGCTTTCTTCAGCTTGTAGGACATCTTCGATTTCGCCTTGGAGTCGTCCAGATACGCGGCCAGATATTTCTTTGGGTCCGCAACGTAGGCAACGAATTCCGCCTCGTTCCATTCCAGACCCTTTTCGCCTGCAGCAACGATCGACTTGGCATATTTGAAATCAGTGCTGCCTGCAGCACGACCGAAAATACCATAAAGGTTCGGGCCGGTCTTGCCGCCTTTCTGAACGACGTCACCGTCATCAGACACAATCATGTGGCAGGATTTGCATTTCTTGAAGACCTTCTCACCGGCTTCGGCATCCCCAGTCGCGTGACCATCCGCAAAAGCAGGGGCGGCCAGAAGGACAGTGGTCAGTGCAGCAATAGCTGTAAATTTCATTGCAGTAGCTCCCATTGAATCGCTGAGCCCTTACTTAATGCCTTTGGGCAGAAGGTAAAGTTCACAATTTCTCACAAGTTATTTTCGGCAGGAAATCCTTACGCGACCGCCCGGGCCAGAGCACATTGTCTCCACAGTTGCGAAAGTGCATGGACAAGGTGGTCGATATCCTCATCCGTGTGTAACGGTGATGGAGTAAAGCGCAGGCGCTCTGTCCCCTTGGGAACTGTAGGATAATTGATCGGCTGAACGTAGATGCCGAAATCCTCCATCAGGATGTCCGCGATCTGCCGACACTTTACCGGATCCTTGATCATCACCGGAATAATGTGGCTTGGGTTTTCGAGATGCGGGATCCCTTCGCGATCGAGCAGCGCGCGCAGCCGCGAGACCTTGCGACGTTGTTGATCCCGCTCAAGCCGACTTTTCTTGAGATGCGCGATCGAGGTCTTCGCAGCAGCCGCGACGGCCGGTGGCAGAGCCGTCGTGAAGATAAACCCCGAGGCAAAGGAACGAATGAAGTCGCACAGGGCCACGGACCCCGTCACATAACCGCCGACAACGCCGTAGGCTTTGCCAAGCGTACCTTCGATGAGGGTAATCCGGTCCGCCACCCCTTCGCGTTCAGAAATTCCGCCGCCGCGTGGGCCATAGAGGCCGACCGCGTGCACCTCATCAAGATAAGTCAGAGCGTTGTGCTTCTCCGCCACTTCAACGATCTCCTTGATGGGCGCAATATCGCCATCCATGGAGTAAACAGATTCAAAAGCGATGATCTTGGTCGCATTGGCCGGGAGTGCCGCGAGTTTACGATCCAGGTCCTCGACATCATTGTGCTTCCAGAGAACCTTATCCGCCCGCGAGTGGCGAATACCCTCAATCATCGAGGCATGGTTCAGCTCGTCGCTGAGGATTACCGCATTGGGCAGGCGCGCGCCCAGAGTGCTGAGTGCCGCCCAGTTTGACACGTAGCCCGAGGTGAACAGAAGCGCCGCTTCCTTGCCGTGCAGATCGGCAAGCTCGGCTTCCAGTTCGGTATGCGCGTGGTTCGTTCCAGATATGTTGCGCGTGCCGCCAGCCCCGGCGCCGCATTTGTCCACGGCATCCTTCATTGCCTGCATTACCCTTGGATGCTGGCCCATGCCAAGATAATCGTTGGAGCACCAGACCGTAACTTCATCAGCACCATCCGAATGGTTATGCGCCTTGGGGAAATTCCCGCATTTGCGTTCGAGATTGGCAAAGATCCGATAATTGCCTTCCTCTTTCAGCGCATCCAGTTGCGCGTTGAACAGGGTGTCAAAGTCCATGGGCTTCCTCATTGATTATCTTCTGCAGTCTATTTTTTGATTTCAGGGCCTTGGGTGCAGGCAGCATCCAGCGCCAAAGCTTTTCATCCGGCACCGGCAAAACCATCATCCAGTGCTCGAACAACGCCAGCGCGGTAAGCGCGGCCAAAAGGACAAAACCCACCTTGTCACCCGCCGCTGTGCTGGCATGGATCCGCTCCAGCCAGCAGGCGACCGCGAAGGACAGGGCGGTGATGGAAACCGGGAAAAGCCAGTTCATGCGGGCAATACGGAAATGGCTCGGCAAATGCGAAAGCGACGTGGGGAGAAACTCAAGATTGATCTTCGGCACCCCGAGAAACAGGTTCAGCTTGGCGGAGATACGCGCGAAGAAGAGAACCGAAAAGGTCCAGAAGCCAAAGGCGTTCGGCCCGCCCAGAACCACCAACCCGATCGCGACCAGCGCCGCGCCCAGCGCCATCTCGTGATAGGCAATGGTGCCCCAGGCCCGGATAAACCGCTCCCATGGGCGCACGTCCGGCGGGCACTCCGCCCGGTTCGGCCCCGTGATAACACCCGAAAGGAAGCTCAGTTCAATCCAGCCCCAGACCGCGATGGCCGACAGGAAGGCGAGATAGGCACCCGACACCGAGGCCATCGTCGACGTGGCCCAGATGCCGGCGCCTCCCAGCGCGAGGAGCGGTACACTCAGCACCGCCACCTCCATCTGTTTGTCCCTTTGATCTGAATGCCGCACGAGCATCAGGATCACTCCGGTGGAAAACCACCAGAGAAACAGTGCCGCGAGGGCCGCTATCCAGAGACTGCTCAACATCAGTAGCTGGGTACCAGGCGACCGTCTTCCGGCACCTCGTTCGCCTTAACCGGTATGAGGTAGAGCGATGCGAAGGCCAGACCGGCCCGCGCACCCGCACTCACCTTGCCGAGCGCACCGCCGATGCCGCCCCTGCGCTTTGCCGCATCCATGGCAGCGGAGGCCTCACGCAGTTTCAAAAGGTTGCGCTCCCAGCGCGGATTGTCGAGGTCAAGCTCAATCGGGAAGATCTGCTTTGAAATCTCCGACGTCTTGCGCAGAACCTCGCGGTCATACCAGTCGATATCGATGCCCAGCGCCTTGTGGAACTCGGGCCGCAGATGGTCACGGATACACATGACGCTGAAGACGGCGACTAGGAAGAACCGGATCCAGAGCTTGTTCTGCCAGCTTTGGGTCAGCTTCGGGTCAGTCTTCATCAACAAGGCGAAGGCTTCCCCGTGGCTGAACTCGTCGTTGCACCATTGCTCGAACCACTGGAAGATCGGGTGAATCATGTTGTCGGGGTTCTTTTCAAGATGCCGGTAGATCGTGATGTAGCGCGCGTAGCCGATCTTCTCGGACAGGTAGGTGGCGTAGTAGATGAACTTCGGCCGGAAATAGGTGTATTTCTTGGCCTTGGTCAGGAACCCGAGGTTCACCGCAACCCCGGCTTCGCGCAGGGCGTCGTTAATGAAACCGGCATGGCGCGCTTCATCCCGTGCCATCAGTTGGAACAGCTGACAGATATCGGGGTTATTGCCCCGCCGCTTCATCTCCTTGTAAAGCACGCAGCCGGAAAACTCGGCAGTCAGCGACGAGACGAGGAAATCGATCAGTTCCGCCTTCAGCTTGGGGTCCATGTTCTCCCAGTCGGGCGTCGTCCAATTCTCGTTCTTCTTGAAGTGGCCGCGGTTGGGATCGGCCGCCATCTTGGCAATCATCTCATCCCATTCCTTGCGGACGGGAGAGACATCAATCCGATCCATCTCGTCGAAATCAGTGGTGTAGAACCGCGGATCCAGCAGCGTGGTCTCGGTCGCAATCGCCGTGGCTTCCTCGCTGTTATGGGGCAGGATGCCGGCGGCGTTCTCGTCGACGTTCACATCAGAATGGGCGTTCATGACAGGGCTCCTTCCGAAAAGGCGAATTCGGCCAGTTCCATACATTCCAGATCGCCGGTGAGCCGGGTCCAGAGCTGTTCGACCTTGGAGGCACGCGTAATCGTGGCGCTGCGTTCTTCGACAACCACTTCGCCGTAACCGGCGAGGACAGGCTTGCCGTGGACAAGCACCTCATCGCCCGGGTTGATGACGGCACCGTTGAGGAATTTTACATGCGCATGCAGGCTGTCGAAGGTGTGGCTCACCTCGACCTCGCATGGCGCGGTTTCCGTTTCTTTGCTGAATAGTCCCATTACTGTCTCCCGTCAGTTGTTGAGTATCTTGTGGAATGTGGCTTCGTTCGTCTGACCAAAGCCCTGAAGCTCGGCACGCCACGGTGTGAAGTCATCCCGCAAAGCGAGGCGACCGTTAGAGTATTTGATCAGGCGAACGGGCATCGAACCCGCAAGACCGACCTTGGCGCGTTCACGTTCGAGAACACGCCCAATGCCCGAGACGAACCCGCCTTCTTCGGGACTGAAATCGGCGATCACGGTGCCACTGGCATCAAGAACTCGCGCCGACCCGGAAAGATCCGCGAAAATCTGGATCTGTCGTTCCTCAACGACCTCCAGATTTGGCGGCATGGCCTCCAGCGGGCGTCCGGACACGCTGGCAAAGACGGCAATCCCCAGGCAGATCAGAACGAGCGCCAGAAGCGCCCTCAGAAGAAGCGTCGGGATCATCTCGCGATCGCGATCGATCAGGTCCTGATGGCTCATTCGAATTCTCCCGTATTCGTTTCTATTCGGCCGGAACCGCGTCGGGCGCCGGTGTCTTGGTCTGGATGCGCACCACGTGCGTCCGCGCGGCTTCACCCAGTATGTTTGCAACGTGTTCAGCGTCACCGATGCACCGCAAAGCCGGCTGCACAGGGTTCATCTTCCACGGCCGGACATGGGGCCAGCATGTGAGGTAGCTGAGCCGTGTGCCCTCATCGATCAGGTCGAGCGCAATGGTCCCGGTCCCGCTCGGCCGCAGATCAAGATCGACGGATCCAATCCAGCGGAAGGGCAGGTTCAAGGTCACGGTGAGCGCCGCCCCGATGCGCATGGCAACGCGGCGGTTCGTGATCGTGTAGACGGTCGTTCTTGCCTGAACGATTGCGATCAGAACGAGGATGCTGCAGGCAATCAGGCCCAGGATCAGGAAGGGCAAAGCCCCCGCGATGCTCGTGACAAGATCGCGGGTCTCGGCCAACATGACGGATCTCCACGCACCCAGAAGTACGAAGTATCCCATGATCCACTTCAGGCTGAGGCTCTCTTTGGCAAGAGCCCACCAGTTTGGCTTACCCTGCCAGAGGATCTTTTCCCCTTCGGGTGGCAATTCGGGCAGCCCCTCTACGGGCTCAATGTGGAAATCGTCATGTGGCATCGGTTTGCCTCCTTAAAGTTGCGGATCCTGCCGCTCCTGCGAGGCGTAGAGTTTGCCTCCGGAGTAGTAGCCGCAGATCTTGTCTTCCTCGAGCAGGGTGACCTGGTTGCCGGACTTGGTCTTTGGAACGCCTGCGAAATGCTTGCCGTAGAGCGAATGGATCGATACGCGATCGCTCTTGATCCGGGTCAGCTGGATTGGCGCGAGGCGCTTGCCGCCGCCATGGTCGGCATCCAGTTCCATCTCGAGATACCGCACGAGCTGTTCCGGCTCGTCGATCCACATGTCCGTAATGGTCCCGACGATTTCCCCATCAGCGGACTGAACTGGCAAGCCTCGCGGATCACGCCCTGCGGCAACCGCAAAGCTGTCGACACCAGCCATCGGTACGATCTTTGGATGACCATGTCCGTCAAGCTCGGGCACATCGCGGCGCGGCGCCCAGGAGGCAGGTCCGACACCGTCGGCCATCGGATCGCCGGTTGGATCCATCGGGAAACCGTTGGCTCCGTTCGTGCGCTTGAGCGCAACGTCGCGCCCCTCCGGCTGGAGATCGGGCACGGTTACTTCGCCCCGCCCATGGGCGAGCTTGAATGTTTTCGGGTTCGGAACCGGGAACGGGCCCTGGTTCGCCGCAGGCTTTCCGTCGTCGTCTTCCAACGGATAGCCTTCGCGCATGTTTTCAGTCTGCAGGTAGTAGATCAGAACCGCGAAAAATGCCCAGAACAGCCAGAGGCTGAGCGATGCAAGATCGAAGTTGCCAAAGAATGGTTCTACCATGAGTCTATCCTCCGTTTAGGATCCCGTGGGGTGGACGGGTCAGGTTGGGAAGTCCGCAAGCCCGATCTTGCGGTTGTCTTCCGATGGGTTTGTGATTTGTGACCGCCCGAACCGCACAAGCGGTCCAAGCACGATGAGAGTGAGAAACAGCAGGGCAATCTCGACGTGGTACACGACGGAGTAGCCCGTGCTGGGCGAGGCCAGAGCCTCGCCAAGATTACCTTGCAGCGCGGCAGCGTTGATGATGTCACGCACCGAGCCGCCGATAGCGACGCCCAGACCCGCAGCCGTGGCTTGCGCAGCGCCCCAAGCGCCCAGGGCAAGACCCCGCCCCGCCATACCACGCGCCGGCATGGTCATGGCCGCCGTCAGGGTCGCCACGCTGAACAATCCACCACCAAGGCCAATGCCAGCGGCACCTGCAAAAAACAGGGCTGACGAGTTGAGTGGCGCAGCGAAGATAACAGCGCAGAAAGCACAGACGCCAACGAGCAGTCCGCGGCCTGCCATGCGATACGGATCGGCCTTGGCCGACAGCCACCTTGCCGCCAGCGCGAAGCCAACAAGTGCACCCGCGGCCCACATAGCAGTCAGCAGCGTGGTGGCACTGACCGACAGGCCAAGGATCTCCCCGCCATAGGGTTCCAGCAGAACGTCCTGCATGTTGAAGCCGAGCGTGCCAAGTGCGACGACGGCGATCAGCCGGCCCGCTTGTCCACCCGCCGCAAAATCGGCCCATGCCTCGCGGAACTTGGGACGCGGCGCAGCGCGTTCGGCCTTGCTCATCGGCGCGATGCGTTCCTGCTTCCAAAGCGCTACAAGGTTGAGCAAAATCGTGGCGACTGCCGTGCCCTGAACGACCTGGATCAGTTTGAGACTGCTGAAGTCCTTGAGCAGGAAACCAACGATGACCGCAGAGACACCCATGCCGATCAGGAACATCACGTAAAGCAGCGCAACCACGCGCGGGCGCGTTTCATCGGTTGCACGATCAGCGGCAAGTGCAAGACCCGCGGTCTGGGTCATATGCATTCCAAGGCCGGTCATCAGGAACGCGAGCGCTGCCAGAACTTCGCCAGCGAAGGGTACCTGGTAATAGGTTTGCCCGCTGAGAACCAAGAGGCTCATCGGCATGATCGCCAGACCACCCATCTGCCAGAGCGTGCCGAACCATAGGTAAGGGATCCGCTTCCAGCCTATCGCCGATCTATAGGTATCGGAGCGGAACCCGAGAAGCGCGCGGAACGGCGCAATCAGAACCGGCAGGGCAATCATGAACGCCACGAGGAACGCGGGCACCGAAAGCTCGACAATCATCACGCGATTGAGCGTGCCCAGAAGCATGACCGCGGCCATACCAACGGAGATCTGGAACAGAGATAGGCGCAGCAACTGAGACATCGGCAGGTCTTCGCTGGCCGCGTCCGAGAACGGCAGCATTCGCAGCGTGATCTTTGCGAGGTTATTTGGCTGGTCGCTCATGCCTGCCCCCGCGATCTGAAGGCCAGTGCGGTGGAATGGTAGAAGCCGGAATTGACCACACCGATCTCGTGTAGGGTCCCGTCGGCCTTGGCCAGCCGAGCGGCGTTCGCGATGCCTTCACTTGTATGGGGCACCATGACCGGAGACCGGTTGGCACGTGGGAAGAGTTTCCCGATCCGCCACATGGCCATCAGCATCCGGGTGCGTGGCGGCAGGGTAAACACAAACGACCCCCGCAGGCGCGGAGCAATTTCCGACAGGATCGATCCGATATCGTCGGCGCCGTAATAGATCATGCTGTCCATCGCCATGACGTAATCAAACGCGCCGAATTTCGGGTCGAGCATGTCGCCGGACCGGAACATCAGGCTGCCTGCGACCCGGGTCGGGCGACGTTTCTCCGCGATCTCGATCAGGGATGGAGAAATATCGATGGCAAGAACATCGGCCCCACGATCAGCCAGTTCCACCGCCATCGCGCCGGTGCCGCATCCTGCATCGAGAATACGCGCACCACTCAGATCGTCCGGCAGTTGGGCGAGCATCATCGCCCGCATCTGGTCACGCCCGGCACGCACTGTCGCCCGAACCCCCGATACCGGAGCATCGGAAGTCAGCTGTTCCCAGACATGCGTCGCGGAGCGGTCGAAGTAATCTTCAACGCGCGCGCGGGTCTGGAAATATGCCGGGCGAAGTGTCTGCATCAGTCGAAACCCAGCAATTCAAAGATATCGCGATCGGGCATCGGGTCCGGCGCGAGGGCCTCCGTACCGTTCCAGAGCGTCTCCGCCAAACGGATGTATTCCTTACGCACCTCGACAATGTCTTGATCGTCATCCATTTCGAACAGGGTTTTCTTCTTCAGTCGGGAGCGGCGGATCGCATCGAGATCGGGCATATGCGCAAGGCGGTTGAAGCCGACGGTATCGCAATAACGATCGACCTCGTCAGTTTCTCTCGAGCGGTTGGCCACGCAACCGGCCAGACGCACATTGTAATTCCTCGACTTTGCCTGAACCGCCGCAATGATCCGGTTCATCGCGTAGATACTGTCAAAGTCATTTGCCGTAACGATCACGGCGCGGTCGGCATGCTGCAAGGGGGCTGCGAATCCGCCGCAAACCACGTCACCCAGAACATCGAAGATCACAACATCAGTGTCCTCGAGCATATGATGCTGCTTGAGCAATTTGACTGTCTGACCTACGACATAGCCGCCACATCCCGTGCCCGCGGGCGGGCCTCCGGCCTCAACGCATTTGACGCCATTATAGCCTTCGTAGACGAAGTCCTCGGGGCGCAGCTCCTCGGCGTGGAAATCAACGTCCTTTAACGTGTCGATGACAGTGGGCACCAAACGACCTGTAAGCGTGAAAGTGCTGTCATGCTTGGGGTCGCACCCGATCTGTAAAACCCGCCGGCCCAACTTCGAGAATGCCGCAGAAAGGTTCGAAGACGTTGTCGATTTACCGATCCCGCCTTTGCCATATACGGCGAAAACCTTCGCACCCTCGATCTTCATCGACATGTCCTGATGGACCTGCAGGGATCCTTCGCCATCAAGGCCGGCGAGGTTTGGAATTTCGTCTCTGGGGCTCATGGGAGCCTCCTTTCAAAGTTTGGCGCTGCTATTCAGCGGCCATTGAGACGCCCTCCAGGGCGTCCTCCAGTTCATCGGCTCCGGCTTGAAGGGCGGCCAGGGTCTCATCATCGGGTTGCCAGTAACTGCGCTCATGCGCTTCGATCAGTCGGTTTGCCATGCGCGCGGATGCGGCCGGATTCAGATCCGCCAAACGGCGGCGCATGGTTTCATCAAGGACAAAGGTCTCCGACAGCCGCTGATAGACCCACGGCTCCACCTGCCCAGTCGTGGCCGACCATCCCATCGTGTTAGTGACATGGGCCTCGATCTGGCGGACACCTTCGTGGCCGTGTTTCAGCATGCTTTCGTAGAACTTCGGGTTCAGCGCGCGGCTGCGGGTTTCCAGCGCGACCTGTTCCTGCAGCGTGCGAACCTTGCCCTCACCGCCGCGGGTCTGATCGCCAATATAAACCGGCGCGCCCTCGCCGCCCTTTGCGCGTTTTACCGCGCGGGAGATACCCCCCAGCGTGTCGAAGTAATGATCAACCGTTGTGACGCCGAGCTCGACCGACTCGAGATTCTGATAGGCGAGATCGACATCCTTGAGGGCCTTCTGCAGCAGCGCTGCATTTGCGGTGGGCTTGCCGTTCATCCCGTAAGCAAAGGACTTCCGCGCCTCGTAGGCATCGGCCAGTTCGTCTTCGTCCCCGAAAGCGGAGCTGTCCACGATCTGGTTGACGTTTGATCCATAGGCGCCCTCGGCATTCGAGAATACCCGGAGCGCGGCCGTTTCCATATCGACATCCATCTGCTCGGCATAAGCGAGCGCATGGGCGCGGATGAAGTTCTGCTCAAGCGGCTCGTCGGCTGTCGCAGCCTTGAAAGCAGCCTCCGCCAGCATACGGGTCTGCAGCGGAAGCAGATCGCGGAAGATGCCAGAAAGGGTCATGATGACATCGATCCGGGGGCGTCCTAACTCATCAAGCGGAACCAGGTCGGCTCCTGACAAGCGCCCGTAGCTGTCGAACCGGGGACGCGCGCCAATCAGGGCCAGAGCCTGCGCAATCGGACCGCCATCGGATTTGATGTTGTCGGATCCCCAAAGCACCAGCGCCACGGTGCGCGGCAGGGCGTCATGGGTATCAAGCAAGGTCTGGGCCTGTTTGGCACCATCCTGCATGGCAAAGGCCGTTGGCATCCGGAACGGGTCGAACGCATGAATATTGCGGCCCGTGGGCAGGACATCGGGAGACCGGATCAGATCACCACCCGGCACCGGAGGCACATAGCGCCCGTCGAGCGCGCGGACCAATCCGGTCAATTCGTGATCGCCCTGAAGCAGCCAGTCGATGCGGGCGCGCGTCTCAGCATCCGCTTCGGTCATGATCTCCAGATATTCCGCACGCGTCGCATCATCGAGGGGCCGCCCGACGATGTGCAGACCATCAGTGATCAGCGCATCTTCGGTCTCCAGCAGTTTCAGCCAGAGTTGCCCGGGATCGTATCCTCTCATATCTACAGCGTCGGCTTGCGTTTCGATCAGCTCTTCAAGTTCCTTCCGCTCAGCGGCATCAGGTGTGAGAGCACGCCAACGCGTGAGGCTGTCTTTCAGCTCGAGCAGGCCCTTGTAGAGACCAGAGGCCGCAAGGGGCGGCGTCATGTGGGTCACAGTAATCGCGTTTGAACGGCGCTTGGCCAGCGTCGCTTCAGACGGGTTGTTCGAGGCATAGAGATAGACGTTCGGCATGTCGCCGATCAGGCGGTCGGGCCAGTCACCCTCTCCCATACCGGCCTGACGGCCCGGCATGAATTCCAACGCGCCGTGCATACCAAAATGCAGCAAGACGTCGGCTTGGAACTGGTTCTTCAGCCACAGGTAGAAGGTTGTGAAAGCATGTGTCGGGGCGAAGCCCTTCTCGAACAAGAGGCGCATCGGATCGCCTTCATAACCGAAGGCCGGTTGAACCCCGACGCAGACATCTCCAAATTGTGCACCAAGGACGAAAACGCCACGGCCATCGGACTGGAGCTTGCCCGGCGCCGGTCCCCAAGCCTCTTCGATCTCCGGCAGCCAAGGCGTCTGCTGAACGATCCTGTCCGCGGGAACATGATCCATTACATTCGCCTCGGTGCCCAATTCAGTGGAGTTTCCGTCAAGGATCACGGCCCGTAATTCCTCGACCGTCTGAGGCGGCTCCAGATCGTAACCCTCGGCCTTCAGCCGGTGCAGCGTGTTGTGGAGGCTTTCAAAGACACTCAGGTAGGCTGCCGTTCCAACAGCCCCGGCATTTGGTGGAAAGCCGAACAGAACAATCCCAACCTTGCGCTGTTGAGGCGGAGAGCGGCGCAGCACGGCAAGTTTACGGGTGCGTTCAACCAGCTTCTCGATCCGTTCGAAACAGGGCGACATCGCACGTGTCTCGCCGGCCTTCTGACAGTTGAGTTTGCAGCCGTTGCATCCCTGATCGCCATGGCGTCCGGCAAACATCGTCGGGTTGGTGGCACCATCGATCTCAGGTAGCGCGATCAGCATTGTGGTTTCGACAGGACCCAGCCCACCGGAACTGGAGGCCCATTGACCCAGCGTCTGAAACTCAAGTGGATGCGCCGCGACGTAGGGCAGATCAAGATCTGACAGAACCTCGACCGCGGCCTCACTGTCATTATAGGCAGGCCCCCCGATCAGCGAAAACCCGGTGAGTGACACCAGCGCATCGATATTTCCTTTGTGATATGCCTCGATGGCCGGTCTGCCATCAAGCCCGCCAGCAAAGGCCGGTACAACGCGAATATTGCGGGCCTCGAAACTGCGGATTACCGCGTCGTAGTGGGCCGTGTCGGAAGCCAGTATATAGCTGCGCAGCATGAGCAGGCCGACCGTGGCGTCGGGCGACTTTGGCCCGGGTAACTCGGCCGGATCGGTACAAATGCGGTCCGGAAGATCAGGATGATAGAGCCCGACATCGGGGTAATCGATCGGGGCTTTCGCCTCGACCTGATTCCAGGTTCTGTCCGTCGAGTAGCGGGCTACGAGGTAACGGATCATCTGTTCGACATTGTCGTCGGAACCGCCGAGCCAATACTGCATCGTCAGGAACCACGCCCGCAGATCCTGAGACTTTCCGGGGATGTATTTCAGGATCTTCGGAAGACGGCGAAGCATCTTCATCTGCTTCTGGCCGGATCCGGCGGAAGGCTTGGCAGAGCCGCGCAATTTCTTGAGGACCGCCATCGCACCAGAGGCAGGCTTGGACATGTCCAGATCGCCCATCCGGGTCAGTTTGACGATTTCGGGATCTGCAATCACACCGATCATTGCGTCGCAATGATCACGCCGGGCCTCAAGCTCCGGCTGGATCGCCTTCACATGTTCTTCGATGAACAGCAGGTTCGATACGATGATATCACCGTGGCGGACGGCATCGCGCGCGGCGTCAAGCGATTGCGGGTTTTCCGCCCACTCGGCGGCGGCGTGAATGCTGACCGAAAGACCAGGAAAATCATCGGTAAGGCGGTCGATCACACGCGACGCCGGCCCTGCCGCATGGGCGTCGAGCGTCACGATGACGAAGCGATAGCCGGTATGTTCTGTGCTATCGCGCATAGTGGGCCTTTGCCTCATAGAGGGTTTCGACACTAATTTCTGCTACACCTTTCTCGGCGGCGAATTTCTCGGTGTTCGCGCGGGCCTTGCCCCGCACGAAGAACGGGATCTTCCGCAACTCGCGTTCGGCATCCGCAAGCCAGACAACGTTCTCATCCGTTCCGGGGTCGCGCGCACGGACCTCGGAACGGATGAGAAC
>JABDPP010000345.1 GCA_013042765.1 Litoreibacter sp. | reverse complement strand
TCCGCGCAGCCCTTCTTCCGCAACGCCCTCTCGGCCCTGAAAGCGATGCGGCTCAATATGGATGTGCCGATCTCGCTGGCCATCGTACTGGCTGCCGGCATGTCGGTCTACGAGACGGCCGCGGGCGGCCACCATGCCTATTTCGACGCCGCTCTTTCGCTGACCTTCTTCCTGCTGATCGGACGCTATCTCGATCACCGGAGTCGTGCGGCGGCCAAATCCGCTGCGGCGCAGCTTTCCGCGCTGGAGGTGCCCCGCGTCATCCGCCTGAAGGGCGACACGCGCGAGACAGTCAATCTCGCTGATATCGAAGTTGGCGAACTTGTCGCCGTTCTCCCTGGCGGGCGCATCCCGGTGGACGGGATCATCATCGAAGGTCAAAGCGATATCGACCGCTCTCTTCTGACCGGAGAAACCTTGCCGGAGCATGTCACCGCCTCCGACACGGTCAGCGCGGGTGAGTTGAACCTCAGCGGCCCGCTCAGCCTGCGGGCCACGGCTGTGGGCGCGGACACGACCCTGCGCCGCATGGCCACGATGATCGACGCGGCGGAATCCTCGCGCAATCGCTACACGGCATTGGCCGACCGCGCTGCCGCGATCTACGCACCGGCGGTGCACCTCCTGGCTCTTGTGGCCTTTGTCGGCTGGCTGCTGGCCTCCGGCGACGCCCGCCTGTCGCTCAACATCGCCATCGCGGTCCTGATCATAACCTGCCCCTGCGCGCTTGGTCTTGCCGTGCCAGCCGTGGCCACGGCAGCCGCCGGACGGATGTTTCGCAACGGCATGCTCGTCAAAGACGGCACGGCGCTCGAGCGGCTCAGCGAGGTCGACACCATCGTGTTCGACAAAACCGGGACGCTCACCGAGAGCACGCTGGTCGTCGACAGGCTCGACAGAATTCCGACCAAACACCTCTCCATCGCGGCCGCGCTGGCACAGGCTTCAAGCCACCCGGTCGCGCGCGCCATTGCAGAGGGCCTTGCCGCAGAAGGCATCCCCCCTGCACGGGTGGAGACCATCAAGGAAGTGCTCGGTCACGGCACTGAAGGCATTTTCGAGGGGGAGACGGTCCGTCTTGGGTCACCGGAATGGGCCGGTGCATCCCAGGACGACGGTGCCGGAAGCGCTCTGCAATTGCCCGATGGAACATCCATCTTCCTTGGCCTCGACAGCCAGTTGCGCCCGGGCGCAGAAGAGGCTCTTCGCGCCTTGGCAGAGTGCGGCTACCAGATCCACCTCATTTCGGGCGACCGGGAGGAAATCACGGTTGCCGTTGCCCGCAAGCTCGGGATCCGCAACGTCCGCGCGAATATGCGCCCGGACGCCAAGATCGGCTTCGTCAAAGATCTCACGAAGGCCGGACACAAGGTCCTGATGGTCGGCGACGGGCTCAACGACACGGGCGCGCTCGCTGCCGCCTATGCATCGGTCTCGCCAGCCTCTGCCGCAGATGCGTCGCGCACGGCTTCCGATGTGGTCCTCCTGCGCGACAGCCTGGCGCCCCTGACGGATCTCCTGGAAACCTCCAAGTCGGCGCGCCGGCGCGTGATTGAGAACTTCACGATTGCAGCAGGCTACAACGCGGTTGCAATCCCTATTGCCCTAGCAGGCTTCGCAACGCCGCTCACGGCAGCCATCGCGATGTCCGCCTCGTCGATCACGGTGCTGCTGAACGCACTCCGCGTACGGGGCCGGGCTGTCGGAGGTAGGTCATGAACGTCCTCGTCTACCTTATCCCGGCTTCTCTGAGCCTTGGCGCTCTTGGCCTTCTGGCCTTTGTCTGGAGCCTGCGCGCCAACCAGTACGACGATCTTGAAGGCGATGCCCATCGCATCCTGATGAATGACGAATTCCCGAGCGATGATGATCTGGATCAAGGACGCGACTCTGACCGATCCGAATAATGCGGGTATGATGACCTTTGACGCATTGCAAGGCACAGGCCTTTTTCAGGCCCGCCTGCCCCGCTACACCAGCTACCCGACCGCTCCGATTTTCTCGGAAGCAACCCGTGCGGAGTTCCAAGCGCACTGCCTCGAACAGCTAAATCCGGACGAACCGGTGTCTGTCTATATCCACATCCCGTTTTGCGAACGGCTGTGCTGGTTCTGTGCCTGCCGGACCCAGGGTGTGCGCAGCTCCGGCCCGGTTGAGAGCTACCTCAGCACCTTGCTCGAGGAACTGGAGCTTGTTCGAGCACGCCTTCCAAAGGGTCTTCGCATGGGGCAGCTGCACTGGGGCGGCGGGACGCCAACCATCCTGAAGCCCGAGATGATCGAGACCCTGTCCAAGGCCGTCTTCGATGTGTTCCCGAAATCCTCAGATTTTGAGTTCTCAGTGGAGATCGACCCGACCCTTGTCGACGAAGACAAAATCGCGGCGCTTGCCGCCGCCGGCATGGCCCGCGCCAGCATCGGCGTGCAGGACTTTGCCACCCATGTCCAGGAGGCAATCGGGCGCGAGCAATCCTTCGAGGTGACCCACGACTGTGTCCGTGCCCTGCGCGCCGCCGGTGTCACCTCGCTGAACCTCGATCTTGTCTACGGGCTTCCCGGGCAAACGCAGTCGAGCTTCATGTCCACCCTTGGCAAGGTCGACCAGCTCGACCCCGACCGCATTGCCCTGTTCGGATACGCCCATGTCCCCCAGATGGCCAAGCGACAGCGTCTGATCCCCGAAACGCTCCTGCCCGATGACCGCGCACGGTTCGAGCTTTTCGGGATGGCCTCTCAACATTTCCGTGACAGCGGTATGCGCGCGATCGGTATCGATCATTTCGCGAAACCCGAAGACAGCCTGTGTCAGGCCGCCGAGGCGCGGACCCTGCGCCGGAATTTCCAGGGCTACACGACCGACCGCTGCCCGACCCTGATCGGGATCGGTGCCTCGTCCATTTCGAAATTCAAACAGGGCTACGTTCAGAACGAACCCCATACCGGTCGCTACAATTCCGCCATCCGGGCCGGAGATCTGGCCGGAGTGCGGGGCCACGAGATGACCCCAGACGATGTCCTGCGCGGGCGCATCATCGAAATGCTGATGTGCGACTTCGAGATCGACCTCGACGCGTTGCAGGCCCAATTCGGCCCCCTCGACACCGTGCGAAAGGAGTTGCTCGACATCCGCTCACGCTTCTGGCCGCATCTGGAGGTAACCGCGAAAACTATCCGGCTGCGCGAAGGCTCGGAGCCGCTGGTCCGTCTGATCGCCAACGCATTCGACGCGCATCGAAAACCTGACGCGCTCTACTCCAAGGTCTCCTGAGCCGGGGATCGCACCGGCATCCTTTTTGCTGAGCAGGCCCGCGCCCGGGGAAAACTTCGGGCAGTTCGCCCTATACATTTGCCGCAATACCCCTTAGGCGCAGGGTCTGCCCTGCAGCCAGCCGGGGCAAATGCAGCGTTCGGAGATCCTCACCGCCCAACGTTCCCGCGGTGCATGACCCGAAACGACGACCAGCAAGAAGACCCAACCAGACATGATCCAGACAATTTCCGATGCGCTCGAGAGCCAGGGCTATACCACCCTCACCCCTGTTCAGGAGGCCGTAACCGAGCCGGAACTTGAACGGTCCGACCTTCTCGTGTCCGCACAAACGGGTTCCGGCAAGACGGTTGGCTTCGGTCTCGCCATCGCACCCACTTTGCTGGGACAGGAGCCGCGCTTCGGTCCGGCCGCAGCGCCGCTGGCACTGGTCATCGCACCCACCCGCGAGCTGGCCCTGCAAGTCCGGCGCGAGCTGACCTGGCTCTATGACAAGGCCGGAGCGCGGGTCACGTCCTGTGTTGGAGGCATGGATATGCGCGATGAGCGCCGCGCGCTTGAGAGCGGCGCCCATATCGTCGTGGCAACCCCCGGGCGGCTGCGTGACCACATCCAACGCGGCTCGCTCGATATGAGCGACCTGCGGGCTGTTGTTCTCGACGAGGCTGACGAAATGCTGGACCTCGGCTTCCGCGAGGATCTGGAGTTCATTCTCGGCGAGGCTCCCGAAAGCCGCCGAACCCTGATGTTCTCGGCCACCGTACCACGGGCCATCGCATTGCTGGCCGCGAGCTACCAGAAGGACGCAACCCGGATCACCACCACTGCGGAAACCTTGCAGCATGCGGATATCGAATACCGGGCGCTGAATGTCGACGCCCGCGACACCGAAAACGCAATCATCAATGTCCTGCGTTTTTACGAGGCCAAGAACGCGATCGTGTTCTGCAATACCCGGGCCATGGTCAATCGGTTGACCACGCGGTTCACGAACCGCGGCTTCTCGGTCGTGGCCCTGTCCGGCGAACTGACTC
>JABDPP010000338.1 GCA_013042765.1 Litoreibacter sp. | reverse complement strand
GTTCTCGACTGGCAGTCCCAGATCAACGGGGATGCCCCGCGCAACCTTGATCCGCTCGGCCGTGGCCGCCCGGCAGAGAGCGCATGAACAAGCAAAACCGCGGGCTGATCATCGCAGCCCCCGCCTCCGGCAGCGGCAAGACGACGATCACGCTGGGCCTGCTACGCGCTCTGTCACGCCGCGGTCCCGTACGTGGCGCAAAATCAGGCCCCGACTACATAGACCCCCGGTTTCACGAGGCAGCCTGTGGCGTGCCCTGCCCCAATCTCGACGGTTGGGCCATGTCCGGGAACCGGATCGCGGCGCTGGCGCAGGGCGACGGTCCGCTGATTGTCGAGGCCGCAATGGGGCTCTTTGACGGGGCACCGCCTGACGGCACGGGATCCGCCGCTCAGCTTGCCAAAACGCTCGACCTGCCGGTCGTTCTGGTCGTCGACTGCGCGAAAGCCGCCCAAAGCATCGCCGCATTGGTGAAGGGCTTTGTCACCTTCGATCCGGATATCCGCATCAACGGCCTGATCCTGAATAAGCTCGGCAGCGCGCGACATGAGAGGATCGTAAAACAAGCCTTGGCGGGCTGCGATCTACCGCCGGTCCTGGGTGCTGTTCCGCGACAGGCGGACCTGTTGCACCCTTCGCGCCACCTTGGGCTGGTGCAGGCGGGCGAGCGCCCCGATCTGGAGGATTTCCTGAACAGGGCTGCGGTCATCATCGAGGAGTGTATCGACCTGGAGAGCCTTGTCTTTTCACCGATTGCGGACGCTGCACACGCGCCCCGTCTTGCGCCGCCAGCACAGAAAATCGCGATTGCGCAAGATCAGGCCTTCGCCTTCACTTATCCGCATATTATTGACGACTGGAGAGCTGCCGGGGCCGAAATCCTCCCGTTTTCACCGCTGGCCGATGACGCAGTTCCAGAAGCGGATTTCATCTTTCTGCCCGGAGGCTATCCGGAGCTCCATGCGGGCCGGATCGCCAACAACGCAAGTTTTGTAAACTCTATGAGAGAAGCCTCAGAATACACTGATATTTATGGTGAATGCGGTGGGTACATGGTGCTGGGCGACGGTCTGACGGATGCAGACGGGCAGCGCCATCAAATGCTCGGCCTGCTGCAGCTCGAGACCAGTTTTCACGCGCGCAAGCTGCACCTAGGCTACCGGAGGCTCGACGCTCAGCATGGCCCGTTTCAGGGCTTGTATGCCGGGCACGAATTTCACTTCGCCACAACCTTGCGGGCCGAGGGGGCACCTCTCTTTGACGCACAGGATGCCGAGGGCGAGAAACTGCCCCCCATGGGCCTGCGTCAAGGGCGGATCTGCGGCTCGTTCGCGCATGTCATAGACCGCATCTTGCCCTGATCGGAGCCAGCCTGTATCCGCAACCCGATGACACCGCAGACACAGCATAAAAACGCCGTTCGCAATGTCGCTGTTCTGATCGCGGCGCAGGCCATTCTGGGCAGCCAGCTGCCGATGCTTTTCGTCATGGGCGGTCTGGTCGGCAACTCGCTCGCCAGCAATCCCTGCCTTGCCACGCTGCCAATATCGCTGATCATGTTCGGGTCGATGACGACCGCACCGTGGATCAGCCCTCTGATGCAGCGGCATGGCCGGCGGGCCGGGTTTATCGTCGGCGCGCTGGGAGGTGCGTCGGGCGCGGCAGTTGCAGCGTTTGCGCTCTACACAGGCTCCTTTGCGCTTCTGCTGGTCGGAAGTTATCTTTCCGGTATCTACTTTTCGGCGCAGGGATTTTATCGGTTCGCGGCAACAGACGCCGCCTCCCCGGCATTCCGGCCGAAGGCGATCTCTTTTGTTATGGCCGGCGGCTTGTTGTCCGCGGTGGTCGGGCCGCAACTCAACAACGCGGTCATGGATCTGTTTGTGGTCCCCTTCCTGGCGTCCTATCTCGTGATCGTGGCTCTCAATCTGTGCGGATTGTTCCTCTTCTTCGGTCTGAAACGGACCTACGCGGCCGAACCGGACGCCGCACATCCCGTCGCTCCACCCCGTAGCCGCAAGGAACTTCTGGCGATACCACAGGTGACCGTCGCGATCATCTGCGCGATGGTGGCCTACGCCCTAATGAACCTTGTCATGACCTCGACACCTCTGGCGGTCGTCGGGTGCGGGTTCACAGCCCGCGATGCCAATGACATCGTCTCCGCACATGTTCTGGCGATGTTTATCCCGTCCTTCTTCACCGGCCACCTGATTGCCCGCTTCGGCGCGGAGAGGATCATTGCCACGGGCCTTGTCATTCTTGCAGTTTCCGGAGGGATCGGCTTGTCCGGCGTCGCCTTGGGCAATTTCTACGTGGCCCTCACCCTTCTGGGAATTGGCTGGAATTTCGGCTTCATCGGAGCAACGACAATGCTGACGAGCGCCCACGCCCCCAATGAGCGCGGCGTCATCCAGGGATTCAACGACGCGCTGGTGTTTGGCTGCGTGACACTGGCCTCGCTGGCCTCGGGCGGCTTGATGAACTGTGCGGGCGGCGACGCGGTAGAGGGTTGGAACGCCGTTAACATGGCCATGATCCCGTTCCTGACATTGGCCGGTGGCGCGCTGATCTGGCTCATGCTCGGCAACCGCAAAGCCCGCCAGGCCTAACCAAGCTTTCCGAAAACACCGGCTTTAAGGAGCGACCAGCGGCGCGCGAACTCGCTCTGGCGGACCCCCTCTACCAAGATGTCCTGCGGCGCACGGCATGCCTGCCCGAGAATGGCGGAGGACCTCCACCCAGCCATCAGGGCCGGACGCGCGCCAGCCGCTATATCCACCCGCCGGGCGAGAACCTCTCTTCGCCGCGATAGCGCAGTTTCGGCAAGTTGCGCGACACCTGCTGCGCTTGTATCGGGCAGGGGATGCCGGCCCCGGGCGATCAACTCAGGCGTCGCCCGCAGCATCGCGGCAACACCATCGGCATAGGCAAGTTCCCGGATCAGCCCTTCGTCGTCTGCCCCCAGAAGCCGCGCCGCGGTCCAGACGAGCGTCCCGTAGGTCGCATCGATATAGGTATCGAAGGCCGCGCGGTCCGCGAAGGGCTCCGCGTAGATATCCCAGCGCCGCGCCTCCACCAGATCACCAAGACGGAGCGCTCCTTCGCGGTCGAGGATATGGGCCAGCGGCAGGGTCACTTCGTGGGTGCGCACGGGCTTACCCTCGGCAATCTCGTCCAACGCATCGCGCCACCATTGCAGGCGCATTTCCGCAATCATCGGCTCCTGCGTCACCCACGGCGCGCGGCTCACCTCGACATTGAACGCATAGAGCGGCCACAAGACCTGCTGAGCTTTCCCGGGAGCCAGTACTGTCACGGCGTGGCGGTCGGGATCGGCGGTTTCAACCAGCGCGGCACAGGCCTCAAGGCTCATGCGCTGACACCTTCCTGGATCAGTTTCCAGTTGATCGCGTCCAGCAGCGCCTCGAAGGAGGCGTCAACGATGTTCGGCGACACGCCCACGGTCGACCAGCGCCGCCCGGAACTGTCTGCACTGTCAATGATGACCCGGGTGACCGCCTCGGTCCCCCCATCGGTGATACGCACCTTGAAGTCGACCAGCCGCATATCCTCGATCGCCTTCTGATAGGGTCCAAGATCCTTGGCGAGCGCGCGAGACAATGCGTTCACCGGGCCGCGATCCGACCCGGACTCGTCGAGGGATTCCGAGACGGACAGTTTCTTCTCACCACGGACTTTCACGACCACCACCGCCTCCGAAAGACTTACGGTCTGGTTATATTTGTTCTTCCGCCGCTCTACCGTGACCTTGTAGCGCTTCACTTCGAAGAAATTAGGCATCTGCCCCAACTCGGTGCGGGCCAGAAGCTCAAAACTCGCCTGCGCCGTATCGTAGGAATAACCCTGGTCCTCGCGCTGCTTGATGCGATCAAGAATGCGCGGCAGCGCGGCCTTGTCGATATCGGTCAGCCCGGCTT
>JABDPP010000331.1 GCA_013042765.1 Litoreibacter sp. | reverse complement strand
ATTCTCTGCTCTCGAGTATTCAAGACGCGAGTTCGACACGCTTTGTCTCCGCGTTGGCAAGAACCTCGCCCTCAGCCTCACTGCCTCGCCATCCTGCAACAGCGCTGAGCTTCTTGCCGCCCGACACACACGCGATCTTCTTCAAAGTATCGAGGTGGATTTTGAACCCGACGTCATGTTGTTTGATATGCCGCCGCTCCTGGAAGGGGACGAGGGCCTGGCGATGCTGGATCTGGTCGATGCTGTTTTCATCGTGGCGCGCGCGGATCAAACCACTGATCGGGAACTTGCCTTGTCGGAGCAGCTGCTCTCTGAGCGAACCAACTGTATCGGGACGATCCTGAACCAATGCAGGTTCGTTCCCACAGGTTCATAAAGGCCAAACGGCCTGGTTCAGAACAAACTCCCACTCAGTTGGTTGAAGCGCTCCTTTCGGCGCAGTAGGGTCAGCGCGAAAGGAACCGCTGATGCCCACGCCCATTCCGACCGTACTGTGTATTCTGGACGGATGGGGCTTGTCAGATCAGGTGGAGGGGAATGCGCCGCTGCAGGCCAACACGCCCACCTTCGATCACCTGATGGCGACTTGCCCCCACGCGACACTGATCACCCACGGTCCGGATGTCGGCCTACCGCGCGGTCAGATGGGAAACTCAGAGGTTGGTCACACCAATATCGGTGCCGGTCGGGTCGTGGCGATGGATCTGGGTCAGATAGACCTGGCGATCGAAGATGGCAGTTTCTTCCAACGCAAGGCCTTGCTGAGCTTCATTGAAACCATGCGTGCCACAGGCGGAACGGCTCACCTGATCGCCATGGCCTCCGACGGCGGCGTGCACGGACATATTAGCCACATATTTGCTGCGGCACGGGCGCTGTGCGACGCTGGCATACCGACTGTTCTCCATGCGATTACAGATGGTCGCGATGTCCCGCCCAAATCCGCACTTGGATTCTTGAGCACGCTTGAAAACGATCTCCCGAAACCAGCAAAAATCGCTACCGTCATCGGGCGGTACTTTGCTCTGGATCGGGATAATCGGTGGGATAGAGTCGAAAAAGCCTATCAAGCGATTGTCCATGGCAGCGGGACTCCGGTCCCGAATGTGACAATGGCCGTGGAGAGGTCATATAGCGCGGGAGTGGTCGACGAGTTTATCGAACCCTGTGTGATTGGTGAATTCAGCGGGATGAAAGAAGGCGACGGGCTCTTCTGCCTGAATTTCCGCGCAGACCGAGCCCGCGAGATCCTCGCCGCGATCTGCGATCCCGATTTTTCAAGTTTCGACACGGACGGCCGACCGGATCTTGCCGCCCGTCTCGGGATGGTCGATTACTCTGAAGCTCATAACGCTTATTTAGACACTGTTTTTCCGAAACAGACGATTACCAACACCCTGGGATCCTGGGTTGCGCAGAAGGGGTTACGACAGTTCAGGCTCGCTGAGACCGAGAAATACCCCCATGTCACATTCTTTCTGAATGGCGGGCAGGAACAGCCCGAAAATGACGAAGATCGTTACATGCCCAACAGCCCAAAGGTCGCGACCTACGATCTGAAACCTGAAATGTCCGCAGAGGAAGTCACGGATCGTCTGGTTCAGGCGATCGAGGCAAAATACGATCTGATCGTCGTTAACTACGCCAATCCAGACATGGTTGGACACACAGGTGATCTGAACGCGGCGAAGGCCGCCTGTGAAGCTGTTGATAAGGGTCTAGAAAGAGTTATTTCGACTTTGGAACAGGCTGGGGGCGCAATGTTGATCACAGCTGACCACGGCAATTGCGAGACTATGATCGACCCGGTTACGGGTGGGCCGCACACGGCGCATACGTTGAACCCTGTCCCGATCATTCTGGTTGGCGGGCCCGATGGCGCCAAACTTAATAACGGTCGCCTTGCCGATCTAGCCCCGACCGTGCTCGAATTGATGGATGTGGAGAAGCCTTCTGAAATGACAGGGCAATCGCTCCTTACGACATGAAGTTGTATCGCCACCTTCTGATCGCTGGCCTCATTGCCTGCCTTGGATTGCCCGCTCTGGGGCAATCAGATCCAATCACGACAGCACGCCGGGCAAGCCAGATGCTCGTCAAGGCAAGCAATGCGCTGGATCAAGCGCGAAAGTCCACCGACAGAGTTTCGGCTCTTACAAAGACAGTTCGTGCTTATGAAGAAGGTCTGACCGCGATGCGTGAGGGCATTCGTGTTGTCAGCATTCGAGAACGCGCAATCCGCCTCTCCTTCGAAGAAGAGCTCGACCGCCTCTCCCGTCTGGTCGGCGCGTTGCAGACAATCGGCAGGTCGCCCGCGCCTCTTTGGACGATGCACCCATCAGGCCCATTGGGCGCCGCCCGCTCCGCATTGATTATTTCAGATGTGACTCCGGCGCTTGCCCGCGACGCGGCTGTCCTGCGCGCCCAACTTGAAGAGCTTTCGATCCTGCGCGTTCTTCAGGAGGAGGCTGCCGCGTCGCTGACACAAGCCTTGAGCGGTGTCCAACAGGCGCGGGCCGATCTTTCAAAGGCAATCGCGGATCGCACCGATCTTCCGCGCCGGTTCATCTCCGACACTGAGCAGATCAGCGCGCTTGTTCAGAACAGCGACACGCTATCGGGCTTCGCAGATAGCCTTCTGACCCTCGAAACCGGCGCCATGCCGGCCCGGGAAAGCTTTCAAAAGGTAAAGGGCAAACTGCGGATGCCAACTGAAGGCCGGCTCCTGCACGCATTCAACGAACCAGACGCGGCGGGCATTGCACGGCCTGGCCTGCTCTGGGCAACCAGCGCGCAAAGCCTCGTCATGGCCCCTTGGACAGCCACAATCCGCTATGCCGGGCCGTTGCTCAGCTATGGAAACGTTATCATTCTGGAGCCTGAATCAGGCTTCCTCTTGATTCTCGGCGGGATGGGACAAACCTTTGGGGAAATCGGCGAACTCGTCGAAGAGGGCGCCCCACTGGGTCTTATGAGCGGCACACTTCAGGATATTGACGCATTTTTGATGAATGCAGCCAAAGGGAGTAGCGGCAATCGCCAAGAGTCGCTTTATATAGAGTTAAGACAGGATGGCGAAGCACTGGACCCGTCATCATGGTTCGATCTGAACAGGGATTAAGACAGACATGAAGAAGTTTTTGATGGCAGCTTTGCTGGGAACAGCAACCGGGGCTCTGGTCACCACCCAGATCACCGGACCGCTGATTGCACAGGAAGCGGACAAGAAAGCTACCGTTTACGAACAGCTTGATCTTTTCGGGGATATTTTCGAGCGCATTCGCGCACAATATGTTGAGGAAGTCGACGAAGCCGACCTGATCGAGGCCGCAATCAACGGCATGCTCACATCCCTTGATCCGCATTCCTCTTATCTTCCCCCAAAAGATTTCGACAACATGCGAACGCAGACCAGCGGCGAATTTGGCGGTCTCGGGATCGAAGTCACTCAGGAAGACGGCTATGTGAAGGTCGTCTCCCCGATGGACGGAACGCCTGCAGATGAAGCCGGAATGGAATCGGGAGATTTCATTACCATGGTGGATGGTCAGAGCATTCTCGGCCTGAACCTCGAACAGGCCGTCGAGTTGATGCGTGGCCCCGTTGGTTCCGAGATCATTCTGACTGTTGTCCGCGAAGGCGTAGATGAACCCTTCGATGTTTCAATCGTCCGCGACACGATCAAAGTCACGGCTGTCCGTTCCCGGACCGAGGGCGAAAGTGTTGTCCTGCGTGTGACCACGTTCAATCGTCAAACCTATCCGAACCTTGAAGAGGGTCTTGCCAAACAGATCGAAGACGCCGGTGGAATTGACAGCGTCAACGGCATTGTCCTCGACCTGCGCAATAATCCGGGCGGATTGCTCACCCAAGCAATCGCGGTCAGTGACGCATTTCTCGACAAGGGAGAGATCGTCTCGACCCGCGGCCGCAACACCCGTGACAGCGAGCGTTACAATGCAAGACCGGGCGATCTGGCCGAGGGCAAACCGATCGTTGTTCTGATCAACGGTGGTTCGGCATCGGCATCGGAAATTGTTGCAGGTGCCCTGCAAGATCATCGCCGTGCCGTTGTGATTGGTGAAAAGAGCTTTGGCAAAGGATCGGTCCAGACCGTTGTCCCTGTTCGCGGTGATGGTGCCATGCGCCTGACGACGTCGCGCTACTATACGCCATCGGGTCGCTCGATTCAGGCGCTTGGCGTGTCGCCCGACATCATTGTCAAACAGCCTCCGCGCCAACCGGCGAGTGAGGAGGATGAAGATCAGCGTCGCGGCCGGTCGGAAGCAGATCTTCGCGGATCTCTGAATAATGATTCAATTACTGAGGACGAGCGGAAGCTTCTTGAAGAGGAGCGCGCCAAGGCCGAAGAGGCAGCAAAACTCCGAGACCAGGATTACCAGCTCGCCTATGCGCTGGACGTTCTCAAGGGATTGAGCGCACTGGCACCCTCTGACCAGTGATTTCGCGAAAGGAAAACAGGCGGCTTGCGTTGATAGCGTTAGCCCCCTGATGCAGACATGACACCAGAAGAGATCAAAGCGCTCCCCTACCGACGCAATGTCGGTGTCGTCGTCCTGAATGCGGATGGCCATGTCTTTGCCGGCCAGAGGATCGACCACAATCAGAATGCATGGCAGATGCCCCAGGGCGGGATTGACCCCGGCGAAACGGCCCGTGATGCGGCCCTCCGCGAACTGACGGAAGAAACCGGAATTGTCGCCGATAGAGTGTCTATTATTGCCGAAACCGGCGATTGGCTGCCCTATGATCTGCCCCATGAGCTTGTCCCAAAGCTCTGGAAAGGGCGCTATCGGGGCCAGGAACAGAAGTGGTTTCTGATGCAGTTCAGCGGAACTGACGCCGATATCAATATCGAGACGGATCACCCTGAGTTTTCATCCTGGCGCTGGATGTCCGTTCAGGATCTTCTGGACAATATCGTGCCGTTCAAACGGATCGTATACGAGGGCGTTATCGCTGCCTTTTCAGAGCATCTGAAAAAGGAAAATGCCGCCCCGTAAAGGAGCGGCATCCTATTTTCTACAATCAGTCGAAACCAGTGAGGCGGGGTTACTCCGCAGGGATCGCCGTTTCTTCGATACCAAGAGGCGCGGGGAGACGCGTCAACATCTCCTTCGGGCAGATCTGGATGAAGTTGGCCTTTTCGCTGTCCCAGTGCTGCAGGATCGTTTTCGCCTTCAGGCTGTCCGTCTCGCCGGCATGGGTTTCGATCAGTTCCTTCAGCTCTGCCTCCCAATGATCAACAGAAACCGGGCAGGTAACCAGCGTTTCCATGTTCATCAATTCTTGCGCTGAACCTTCGGGATCATAGAGGTAGGCCATGCCACCGGTCATACCTGCACCGAAGTTTGCGCCGATTGATCCGAGGATTACCGCGACACCACCGGTCATATATTCACAACCATTGGAACCGCAGCCTTCGATCACGACCTTCGCGCCAGAGTTCCGAACGGCAAACCGCTCGCCCGCACGGCCCGCAGCAAACAAATGCCCATCAGTCGCACCATAAAGCACGGTATTCCCGATGATCGTGTTGTCCTCGGCTACCAGCGGGCTTTCCTGCGCCGGGCGTACGATAACCCGGCCACCCGACAGACCCTTGCCGACATAATCGTTGGCATCACCGAACACTTCAAGCTTGAGACCCGGAGCCGCAAACGCACCAAGCGACTGCCCGGCAGAGCCAGTCAGTTTTACCGTCAGGTGGTCGGGCTGCAGATCATTGCGCATGCCGAAGCGCTGCACGATATGCGAGGACGCCCGGGTACCGATCGTGCGCAATGTATTTTGCACAGCGTAAGAGAGCTGCATCTTCTCGCCGTCCTTAAAGAACGGCTGCGCATCTTTGACGATCTCAGCGTCAAGCGTATCGGGAACCTCGTTGCGTGGACGGGAGCGGTCATAATTGATCTTGTCCGCCCCATCGACGGTGATCAGAAGTGGGTTCAGATCGAGGTCATCAAGGTGCGCCGAGCCGCGCGAAACCTGGGTCAGAAGGTCAGCGCGTCCGATCACCTCATCCAGCGACCGGGCACCGATGGAGGCAAGGATTTCCCGAACCTCTTGCGCATAGAAGGTGATGAGGTTGACGACCTTGTCAGCCGATCCGGTGAATTTCGCACGGAGGTCTTCGTCCTGCGTGCAGACACCAACCGGGCAGGTATTCGACTGGCACTGCCGAACCATGATACAGCCCATGGCGATCAGGGCAGCTGTGCCGATACCGTATTCTTCGGCGCCCATCATCGCGGCCATGACGATGTCACGTCCGGTGCGAAGGCCACCATCGGTCCTCAAAGTAACGCGGTCGCGCAGGTTGTTCATCGCGAGAACCTGATGCGCCTCGGTCAGACCCATTTCCCAAGGCAGACCCGCATATTTGATCGAGGTTGCCGGGGAAGCGCCCGTGCCACCATTATGGCCGGAGATCAGGATCACATCGGCCTTCGCCTTGGCAACGCCGGCGGCGATCGTGCCGACACCCGAAGCTGCAACCAGCTTAACCGTGACCTTGCAGCGCGGATTGATCTGCTTGAGATCGTAGATCAGCTGGGCCAGATCCTCGATCGAGTAAATATCGTGGTGCGGCGGTGGAGAGATCAGTGTCACGCCTTTGGTCGAATGGCGTAGACGCGCGATCAGATCAGTGACCTTCATGCCAGGAAGCTGGCCGCCCTCACCGGGCTTTGCACCCTGAGCAACTTTGATCTCAAGCTCTTCGCAATGGTTGAGATATTCGGCGGTGACACCAAAGCGGCCGGATGCGACCTGCTTGATCTTGGCGGACGGGTTGTCGCCGTTGGGCTCCGGAACAAAATGCGCCGGATCTTCGCCACCTTCACCGGAATCCGACTTAGCGCCGATCCGGTTCATGGCCACGTTTAGGGTCTTGTGTGCTTCAGGGCTCAGAGCCCCCAGCGACATGCCCGGCGTGACGAAGCGCTTGCGAATAGACGTGATGCTTTCGACTTCCTCGATCGGAATCGCATCGCTCATCGGCTTGATATCGAGCAGATCGCGCAGATGGATTGGCGGGTTGGCCCGCATCGTCTGGGAGAACTGCTTCCACAGATCATAGCTCGACCGGGTGCAGGCCGCTTGCAGCATGTGCATGGTCTGCGCTTCCCAAGCGTGCTTCTCGCCGGAACGGCGGGACTTGTAGAAACCACCGATCGGAAGGACGTCCTGTCCTCCGCGCCAGCCCAAGTTGTGAACACCCACAAGCTTCGCCTGAACACCGGTAACACCGATGCCGGAGATCCGCGAATGCATACCGGGGAAAAACTCCGCGACCATGGCCCGCGAAAGACCAACGGCCTCGAAATTCAGACCACCGCGATAGGAGGAAATAACGGAGATCCCCATCTTGGCCATGATCTTCACAAGACCCTGATCAATCGCTTCGCGGTAGCGCGCAACCGCTTCGGTCAGGGAGCAGTCAAGCAAGCCACGATCGATCCGGTCGGCGAGGGAATCCTCTGCCAGATAGGCGTTGACCGTTGTGGCGCCGCAGCCAATCAGAACCGCAAAGTAATGCGGGTCGAGGCATTCAGCAGAGCGGACACTGAGCGAGCAGAAGGTGCGCAGGCCCTTGTCCGTCAGCCAGCTGTGCACCGCGCTCGTGGCAAGAATCATCGGCATGCCAGCACGGTCTTCGGACTGGTTCTGATCCGTCAGAACGATATGACCGGCGCCAGAGCGCACGGCATCTTCAGCTTCTGCACGGATCCTCTCTAGACCTTTGCGCAGGGCACCTTCGCCAGCATCGACGTCAAAGGTACAATCGACGACCACCATGTTCGCATTGAACTGATCAACAATGAGGTCAAACTGCGTATTGCCGACAAACGGGCTTTCCAGAACGAGGATCTCAGTCTGGCTGCTATCTTCGTCCAGCACGTTCTTGAGATTTCCAAATCGCGTCTTGAGGCTCATCACGCGGTATTCGCGGAGGCTGTCGATGGGTGGGTTCGTCACCTGGGAGAAATTCTGGCGGAAAAAGTGGCTCAGCGGCCGGTATTTCTTCGACAGAACGGCAGAAGGTGTGTCGTCACCCATGGAGGCAAGCGTTTCTTTTCCGTCCTCGGCCATCGGCGCAAGGATCTGCTCAAGCTCTTCGATGGAATAGCCCGCAGCAATCTGACGTTTCCGCAGCTCGGCTCCGGTGTAGATCGCACTCTCATTTTCTGTCGTGGTGACCTGCTCAAGATCGGTGATCTTGCCAACCCATTCGCCGAAAGGAAGCGCGCGGGCGAGCTTGTCCTTGATCTCGGTGTCGTGGAACAGCTTGGCCGATTTCATATCGACCGCGATGATCTGACCCGGTCCGAGAGCACCCTTCTCACGGACGGTGGCTTCATCGGTCGGGACCATGCCTGTTTCCGAACCGGCGATCAGCATGCCGTCTCCGGTCACGACGTAGCGCATCGGGCGCAGGCCATTCCGGTCCAGACCGGCGCAGACCCAACGGCCATCGGTCATGGCAAGGGCAGCGGGGCCGTCCCAAGGTTCCATGACGGAGTTGCAATAAGAGTACATGTCACGCCACGGCTTGGGCAGTTCGGTCGCTTGCTTTGACCAGCTTTCTGGAACGAGCATGGTTTTAGCCATTGGTGCCGAGCGGCCAGCGCGGACCAGAACTTCAAATACGGAATCAAGCGCCGCGGAGTCGGACGACCCTGCCGCGACGATCGGTTTGATGTCCTCGGCCATATCGCCAAATGCACTAGAGGCCATCCGAATCTCATGGCTCTTCATCCAGTTCACATTGCCCTTGAGCGTGTTGATCTCGCCGTTATGCGCCAGCATCCGGAACGGCTGTGCCAGCCACCACTGCGGGAAGGTGTTGGTCGAATAGCGCTGGTGATAGATCGCAAAGGCGCTCTCGAACCGCCTGTCGAGAAGATCGGGATAGAAATCGGCCACCTGTTCGGCCAGCATCATGCCTTTGTAGATGATCGACCGGCAAGACAGGCTGCACAGATACAACTGACCCACTTGAGCCGCGGCGGCCGCCTTCTCGATCCGGCGACGAATAACGTAAAGCTCGCGCTCGAAGGTATCTTC
>JABDPP010000321.1 GCA_013042765.1 Litoreibacter sp. | reverse complement strand
GAGTGATTGTATCCGGCGCAAAAGAGATCACGTTTACCGCAAAGATCCGTTCGCGGGCCGGACGCTGCCGTTGGTCCTGCTCCCAGCTTGCCTGCAAAGACGAATACACCTGATGGCCCGCGAGGGTCAGCAGACCCATCGTGGCGGCAAACAGGAACAATCCCACAAGGCTTCGTCGAAAAAATCGCATCAGGTCTCGGACTCCGGCGTCAACGCAACAAATATAGCGATTTCAACAGAGAATCCAATTTTGCAGGGTCACAGCACGAAATGGTTACTTCCGGCGCTTGTGTTCCTCAAGTCTCGGAAAAATCTCAACGAAATTGCAGGGCTTGTGGCGAAAATCCAGCTGCAGGGACAGGATTTCGTCCCATGCGTCCTTGCAGGCCCCCGGAGAGCCGGGCAAGGCGAACAGGTAGGTTCCCTCAGCCACGCCACCGGTTGCACGGCTCTGGACAGCAGACGTCCCGATCTTAGCCATCGATATATGGGTGAAAACCGTGCCGAAAGCCTCAATCTCCTTTTCATAGACATCGCGATGCGCTTCGACGGTGACATCACGGCCGGTCAGCCCTGTACCACCGGTCGAGATGATCACGTCAATATCGGGATCGGCACACCATTCCCGAAGCCGGGCCGAGATCGAGGAGCGATCATCGCGTACGATGTCGCGTGCCGCGAGCACGTGGCCCGCTTTTTCGATCCGGTCCACAAGCGTCTGACCGGATTTGTCATCGGCCAACTCGCGGGTATCAGAAACGGTCAGAACGGCGATCCGAACCGGGATAAATTCTACGTTCTCATCGAGGCGTGACATCATGTTTCTTTCAGTTTGGCCTGCAGCATGAGCAAGTCATGCCAGGCGTCTCTTTTTGCGGACGGGTTGCGGAGCAGATAGGCCGGATGGAACATCGGCATAACCGGTTTTCCCAGCGCCTCGACCCAGCGTCCCCGCAGTTTCGTGATCCCCTTTTGACCAAGGATCGCCTGACAGGAGACATTGCCCATCAGGACAAGGAGGTCCGGTGCGGCAAGCTCAATATGCTTCTCAACGAAAGGCATCATCATCGCGATTTCATCTGGCTTTGGATCGCGGTTCTGAGGCGGGCGCCAGGGCAGGATGTTGGTGATATAGATGGGGCTTTCGGTATCCGCGCGCCCGAAACCAATGGCCTCGAACATTGCGTCCAGCAACTTTCCGGCCCGCCCTACGAACGGCTTGCCCTGCATATCCTCATCACGGCCCGGCGCCTCGCCGATCACCATGACGCGCGCACCGGCGATACCATCGGAAAACACGAGATTTCGCGCGCCTTTCTTGAGCTCGCAATGCTCGAATTCTTCCAAGGCGGCCCGCAATTGCTCCAACGTCTCAACAGAACGGACCATGTCTCCTGCCACCGTCACCGGATCGACCTGAGGCGCGGCCACGGGAGCGGTGGCCTCTGCGGTCGGGGTCGATGCCTTCGGTTTCGGAGCTGTATCGGACAATTTGTAGCGATTTATAGGGGTCTCACCGATCGCCTCGGTCGCCCCAAGGTCGATCTGCCACTCGAGCAGGGCCCGCGCCCTGTGAAAATTCAGTTCCGACTCCATGTCACACTAATTAAGCTGCGCACGGACCAAGGGCAATCGCCGCTTGTCCCAAAGCGCGACCCTTTCTATAAGCCTTTGAACGTTTCATGAGGGTTCTATGGCATTCCGCGCAAAACACCTGCTTGGGATTGAGCATCTTGGCCCCGATGAAATTACCGATCTCCTTGATCTTGCTGACCAATATGTCGATCTGAACCGGCAAGACGTGAAGCATTCCGAAGTCCTGTCCGGGCTGACGCAGATCAACATGTTTTTCGAGAACTCTACGCGCACGCAGGCCTCTTTCGAATTGGCCGGAAAGCGGTTGGGCGCCGATGTCATGAATATGGCGATGCAGGCCTCCTCAGTCAAAAAGGGTGAGACGCTGATCGACACCGCCCTGACGCTGAACGCGATGCATCCCGATTTGCTGGTTGTCCGCCACCCACAATCCGGCGCTGTCAATCTTCTGGCGGAGAAGGTGAACTGCGCCGTACTCAACGCTGGTGACGGTAGGCACGAACATCCGACGCAGGCCTTGCTCGATGCGCTGACGATCCGGCGCGCCAAGGGTAGGCTACATCGTCTCAACGTGGCCATTTGCGGAGATATCGCTCACAGCCGGGTCGCGCGTTCCAACCTGCTTTTGCTGGGCAAGATGGAAAACCGTGTTCGTCTGGTCGGGCCATCGACCCTGATGCCATCGGCCATCGGGGAGTTCGGCGTCGAGGTTTACGAGGACATGAAAGAAGGTCTGAAAGATGTCGATGTCGTCATGATGCTGCGTCTTCAGAAGGAACGCATGGATGGCGGCTTCATCCCATCCGAGCGCGAATATTATCACCGCTACGGTCTGGACAGCGAGAAGCTCGGCCATGCCAAACCCGATGCGATCGTGATGCATCCAGGGCCGATGAACCGGGGGGTTGAGATCGACGGGACCATCGCCGACGATATCAATCGCAGCGTGATCCAGGAACAGGTCGAAATGGGTGTCGCTGTTCGGATGGCTGCAATGGAACTGCTGGTACGGGTCCGGCGTAAGACGACAGCAGGGGTGATGGTATGAGTTCCATTTTGCTGCGCAACGCCCGTTTGATCGATCCCGAGACGGGCACCGATACGCTTGGCGATCTCGCGATCATCGACGGAAAGATCGCAGAAACCGAGGCGCTTGAAGCCTCGAGTGCAGATCGGGTGATCGACTGCGGTGGGAAGTGCCTCGCGCCGGGCATCGTCGATATAGGTGTCAAAGTTTGTGAACCCGGCGAGCGCCACAAGGAGAGCTTCCGCACTGCGGGACTTGCCGCTGCTGCGGGCGGCGTAACCACCATGATCACGCGCCCCGACACGATCCC
>JABDPP010000319.1 GCA_013042765.1 Litoreibacter sp. | reverse complement strand
TCTATCACCCGGCCACGGGCGCGCCCTGTTATGCCTGCGTCTTCCCCACCATTCCCGGCGCAGGCCTCGCGCCCAGCTGTGCGGAGGCCGGCGTTGTCGGCGCGCTGCCCGGCGTGGTGGGTGCCATGATGGCATCGGAGGCGATCAAGTGGATCACGGGGGCCGGCGAAACTCTGGCCGGGCGGCTCCTGATTTATGATGCGCTCTATGCGGAAAATCGCGTCATCAAGGTCAAGCGGAACCCCGATTGCGCCGTTTGTGGCACTGCGGCGGAATAGACTCCTCAAAACACGAAACCACAATCTTTTGTGCATAACCTCAAATTAGGGGTTTACAGACTTCTCCTTCCGGCACACCATATCTAGTAAGGGTTGCTGCCAATAAGACGACCCTTTGGTATGGACCCAGCACATGGTGGTCTACTGACCCTTGTGTGCGACAGCAAAAAGGGGCCGGGCATGTCTAACCTAGAACACTATCTCGAGACCGAGGATTTGCACCCAATTGATTTGGTGGAGACCCTCGCGGAACATCATGACTGGGACTTCGACCGCATCGCCGAAGACCAGATTGCCATGGCCATCGAAGGCCAGTGGCGGACGTACTCGATCACCCTCGCATGGTCCAATTACGATGAAACCCTGAGAATGGTTTCGACCTTCGAGATGGAGCCGCCAAAAGAACGCCTGCCGGAGCTTTACGAGGTTCTCAACCGGGCAAATGACACCTGCTGGACCGGGGCTTTCAGCTTCTGGGAAGAGCAAAAACTCATGGTCTACCGCTACGGTCTCCTGCTTTCGGGTGGTGCCGGCGCGGGCGCCGATCAGATCGGTCGGATGCTCAATGCAGCCGTGAGCGCATCGGAGCGCTTCTACCCCGCCTTCCAGCTCGTGTGCTGGGGTGACCGGACGCCGGAAGAATCGATGCAGGTTGCCATTGCAGAGGCCTACGGCCGCGCCTAATCTCTGCCCCGTTAAGAGGGGGCATTAGATGGATCTTTCAGATGTGAACGCGCGCGGGCTGGTGCTGCTGGGCTGCGGAAAAATGGGCTCGGCACTGCTGGCCGGTTGGCTGGCGCGGGGCGTTGATGCCGGCGCTGTCACGGTTCTGGATCCTTTCCCCTCCGACTGGGTCAAGGCGCAGGGCGTGCGCCTCAACTCCGACCCCGAAACAGCACCCGCCATCGTCTTGCTGGCAGTCAAACCCCAAATGATGGCCGAAGCACTGCCCCGCCTGAAGGCTCTGGGGGCGGGCGACACGGTGTTTCTCTCCATCGCGGCGGGCACGCCGATCGCCTTTTTCGAGGACATGCTGGGGGCGGAGACCCCGATCATCCGCTCCATGCCCAACACACCTGCCGCCGTTGGCAAGGGCATCACCGCCATCGTTGGCAATACCGCCGCCTCCGAGGGTGACCTTGCGCTGGCCGAAGCGTTGCTTGAGGCCGTGGGCCAGACCGTGCGTCTGGAAGACGAGTCGCAGATTGATGCGGTCACGGGCGTTTCCGGCTCCGGCCCGGCCTATGTCTTCCACCTGATCGAAACGCTCGCAGCCGCCGGTGCGGCGCAGGGCCTGCCCGAAGACATGGCGATGAAACTCGCCAAGGCGACCGTCGCAGGCGCCGGACAACTCGCGGAACAGGCTGACGAAGACCCAAGCCAACTGCGCGTCAACGTCACCAGCCCGGGCGGGACGACCGCCGCAGCGCTCGAAATTCTGATGGACCCGGAGACCGGCTTCCCGCCGCTTCTTGAGCGGGCCGTCAAAGCGGCCGCTGATCGTGGCCGCGAACTGGGAGGCTGAGGCGATGAGCGAGATCACGTTCGACGATTTTCTCAAGGTCGATATCCGCGTGGGCGAGGTTACACGGGCTGAACCCTATCCCGAAGCCCGCAAACCCGCGATCAAGCTCTGGGTCGATTTCGGCCCTGATCTGGGCGAAAGGAAAAGCTCAGCCCAGTTGACCGCCCATTACACGCCGGAGGCGCTGGTTGGCAAAAGGGTCATGGCGGTGGTGAATTTCCCCGCTCGCCAGATCGGAAAATTCATGTCCGAGATTCTGGTTCTCGGCGTTCCGGACGAGACCGGCGAAGTGGTTCTTCTGACCCCCGATCTCGATGTTCCCATCGGTGGAAGGATGTATTGATGAAGAAGAAAATCCTGATCTCAAAGGCAATGCCGGAAAAGGTCCTTGCCGCTGTGCGGGACCGCTACGATGTCACGCTGCGCGAGACCGAAGAGGGCATGAGCGAAGCCGAAGTTACCGAGGCGATGTGCAATTACGATGCGCTCTTGCCGACCTTGGGGGATCATTTCACCGGAGCTGCGATCTCGGCCGCTGAGACCCCGAAATGCGGCCTGATCGCCAATTTCGGCATGGGCTTCAATCATATCGACGTAGACGCGGCCAGGGCAAAGGGCATCGGCGTTACCAACACGCCGGGCGCGGTTACCGACGCGACCGCCGATATCGCCGTGACGCTGATGTTGATGACCGCACGCCGTGCGGGCGAGGGCGAGCGGCTGGTGCGGTCGGGCCAATGGTCCGGCTGGCAGCCGACCCAGATGCTGGGCCTGCATTTCTCGGGCCGGACCATCGGCATCATCGGCATGGGCCGGATCGGGCAGGCCATCGCGCAGCGCTGCCGGGACGGCTTTGGCTGCCGCATCATCTATGCCAACCGCTCACCCAAACCGGTCGAGGGCGCCGAACAGCTGGCTTCGGCCACCGAGGTCGCAGCAAAGGCCGACATCGTAGTCGCGGCGACGCCCGGCGGGGCTCAAACCCGGCACCTGATCGGCAAGGAGATCTTCGAGGCGATGCAGCCCCACGCGATCTTCGTCAATATTTCGCGCGGCGACGTGGTTGACGAAACCGCCCTGATTGCCGCCCTTCGATCCGGTTCGATCGCCGGTGCCGGGCTTGACGTGTTCGAGTTCGAACCGAAAGTGCCAGAAGCGCTCATCGCCATGGAAAACGTCTCGCTCCTGCCGCATCTGGGCACGGCGGCGCTGGAGGTGCGCGAAGCGATGGGCATGATGGCTGTTGAGAATATCAACGCCTATTTCGATGGGAAACCGCTGATCAATCCAGTCTGACGGCTTTCATTTCTCTGAAAATATCCCCGCCGGAGGCGGAGTTTTACCGATCGCCCACGGCCTCGCGCCAATGGCGGCGGCACAGCGACACATAGGTCTCGTTTCCACCGACCACGACCTGATCGCCATCGGTCTGGGCCTTCCCGTCCGGCCCTTTGCGGATCACCATTGTGGCCTTCTTGCCGCAATGGCAGATCGTGCGCACTTCGCGCATCTCGTCGGCCAGCGCCAGCAGCGTGGCAGAGCCGGGGAACAGCTCACCGCGGAAATCCACCCGCAGCCCGTAACACATGACCGGAACGCCCAGATCATCGACCGCGCGCGCCAGCTGCCAGACCTGCTCGCGGGAAAGCCACTGCGCCTCGTCCACCATCACGCAGGCCACGGGGCCTTGCTCCAACCGATTGGAAATCATGGCAAAAAGATCGTCTTCCTTGCCGTAGATATCAGCTTCGCGCGCAATCCCGATCCGTGATCCGATCTGCCCCGTCCCGGAGCGATCATCAAAATCCGCGGTCAGAAGATAGGTGTCCATGCCCATCTCGGCATAGTTATGCGCGGCCTGTAAAAGCAGGGTCGATTTGCCCGCATTCATGGTCGAGTAGTGGAAATAGAGCTTTGCCATGACCCGTGCCTAACCCGACATCCCAAGCGGCGCAAGCCGCCCGGAGCTGCATCCCCCGAAACGCAAAACAGGGCCCAGGGGCCCCGTTCGAAAATCCTGTAAGGGTTGTCGCGACCCTAGGCAGATTGCAGGCTCGACACCCCGATCTCACCCTCTTCACGGGCCTTCATCGCCAGCGCCGCGGCATGGCTTGCGGCGGCAGTGGTGAAATAGGGGATCTTGTCATAAAGCGCGACCGCGCGGATTTCGCGGCTGTCTTCCACGGCCTGAACGCCCTCGGTCGTGTTGAAGACAAGGCTGATCAAACCGTCCTTGAGTTGATCAACCACGTCCGGACGCCCCTCGTAGACCTTATTGACCACCTCGACCTCGAGCCCCTCTTCGCGCAGCCATTTGGCGGTACCGCGGGTGGCAATGAGCGGATGACCGAGCGCTGCGACCACCTGCGCGGCCTCCAGCATCTGCGCGGTCTTATCCACGTCGCGGATCGAGAAAAAGGCCTTGCCGCGGCCATCCTCCGGAAGGTCGCTGCCCGCGCCGATCTGCGCCTTGAGGAAGGCGCGGTGGAAGTTCTTGTCCGAACCCATCACCTCACCGGTGGAGCGCATTTCCGGGCCGAGGATCGTGTCCACGCCCGGGAAACGGGCGAAGGGCAACACGGCTTCCTTGACCGCGTAAGTGTCGATCAGCGGATCGATCAGATCGAACGCGTCGAGCTTGGCGCCCGCCATGACCTGCGCGGCGATGGAGGCGATGGGCGAGCCCACGGCCTTGGCCACGAAAGGAACGGTGCGCGAGGCACGCGGGTTCACCTCGATCAGATAGATCTCGTTATCCTTGACCGCGAACTGCACGTTCATCAGGCCAACCACGTTTAGCGCCAGTGCAAGGGCCTCGGTCTGGGTCCTCAGCCGCGCAATGATCTCGTCGGAGAGCGAGTAGGGCGGCAGCGAACAGGCGCTGTCGCCCGAATGCACGCCGGCTTCCTCGATATGCTGCATGATGCCGGCAACATGGACCGTCGCGCCGTCACAGAGCGCATCCACGTCGATCTCGACCGCGCCGGACAGGTAGCTGTCGAGCAGCACCGGGCTATCGCCGGAAACGACCACCGCTTCGGAGATATAGCGCTCCAGCTGGGCCTGATCGCGCACGATCTCCATCGTGCGGCCACCCAGCACATAGGACGGGCGGATCACCAGCGGAAACCCGATTTCAGATGCAATCTCAAGCGCTTGGGCATCTGTTGACGCGATGCCGTTCTTTGGTTGCTTCAAGTCAAGCTGGTTGACAAGAGCCTGGAACCGCTCGCGGTCCTCGGCCAGATCAATCGCGTCGGGCGTGGTGCCAAGGATCGGGATGCCGGCTTCTTCCAGCGCATTGGCAAGCTTCAGCGGGGTCTGGCCGCCAAACTGCACGATCACGCCGTGCAGCGTGCCTCTTTCCATCTCGACGCGCAGGATTTCCATCACGTGCTCAAATGTCAGCGGCTCGAAATACAGCCGGTCGGACGTGTCATAATCTGTCGACACGGTCTCCGGGTTGCAGTTGACCATGATCGTCTCGTAGCCCGCATCAGTCAGGGCGTAACAGGCGTGGCAACAACAGTAATCGAACTCGATCCCCTGTCCGATCCGGTTCGGGCCACCACCGAGGATCACGACTTTCTTGGCGTCCGAGGGGCGAGCCTCGCATTCGACTTCGCCCATCATCGGCTGCTCATAGGTCGAATACATGTAGGGGGTCTGCGCCTCGAACTCGGCCGCACAGGTGTCGATCCGCTTGAAGACCGCCTTCACGCCGAGGTTTAGCCGGGCCTGCCGGACATTCGCCTCGTTGCGGCCAGTCAGATGTGCCAGCCGCGCATCGCTAAAGCCCATGATCTTCAGCTCGCGCATATCGTCTTCGCGCAGCGGCAGACCGTCCGTGCGGACCTTCTGCTCCATCTCGACGATCTCGCGGATCCGGGCAAGGAACCACGGGTCGAACATGGTGATGGCGTGGATATCGTCATCGCTGAGCCCGTGACGCATTGCCTGGGCAATCACGCGCAACCGGTCGGGGGTTTGCTTGGCCAAGGCGGCAGTGATGGCAGCCTGTGCCGGCGCGCCTTCGATCTCGATCTCGTCGAACCCGGTCAGGCCGGTTTCCATCGAGGCCAGCGCCTTCTGCAGGGATTCGTGGATCGTGCGGCCGATCGCCATGGCCTCGCCCACGGATTTCATCGCCGTGGTCAGGTAGGGCTCGGAGCCGGGGAATTTCTCGAAGGCGAAACGCGGGATCTTGGTGACCACGTAGTCGATCGTCGGCTCGAATGAGGCCGGCGTGACCTTGGTGATGTCGTTGTCGAGTTCATCGAGCGTGTAGCCCACCGCCAGTTTCGCGGCGATCTTGGCGATCGGGAAGCCGGTGGCCTTGGAGGCCAGCGCCGAGGAGCGTGACACACGCGGGTTCATCTCGATCACGATCATGCGGCCGTCGGCCGGGTTCACCGCCCATTGCACGTTCGAGCCGCCGGTCTCCACGCCGATCTCGCGCAGCACCGCGATCGATGCGTTGCGCATCAGCTGGTATTCCTTGTCGGTCAGCGTCAGCGCGGGGGCGACGGTGATCGAATCACCGGTGTGGACGCCCATCGGGTCGACGTTCTCGATCGAGCAGACGATGATGGCGTTGTCCGCGGTGTCGCGGACCACCTCCATCT
>JABDPP010000080.1 GCA_013042765.1 Litoreibacter sp. | reverse complement strand
GACCGAACCTGGTTATGAGCTCAGGGTTCGGCAAGTCAAAGTCGAAAAGCATCGTCCTGAGATCTTGTTGGCGCGCAAGACTCATGGCGAGGTTGGCGGCGATTGTCGTCTTGCCGCAGCCCCGGTTTGGCGACGAAATCCCAAGGCATTTGAATCCATTGGAGCGCATGTAGTTCAGCGTTTTCGTGCGGAGTATGTCGATCTGCGAAATCGCGCTTCTAGTATCTAATCCGTGTACTTTCTGACGTTTCAGCTCTCTTGGATCGACATAAACCTCTGTCAGTCGCGCCCAGGCTGAGACGGACCTCGACGGGGCCACCTCTTCCAGTTCAACAGGCAGAGTATCATTCGCGCGATGTCGGAACTGCGCTGCAGAAATTAACGATCTTGGGTCTTTCAGTTGTTCCATGGGTGGCTTTCCTAATCACCGATCTCTGTCTTGGCCGAGAGAGAGCGTTGAGAGTGTTGCAAAGGGGGTGAGCCCTAATCTCTTGATCATATCCTGCGGCCGTCGCAGCCGACGATCGAACCTGTTCAGCAGAGCTGCAACGCCCAGGCCGAGACCGATTGAAGCCACTATTCCCAGCACCAGTGCGGCCAGCTTTTTCTGATTGGGTTTGAGTTCTGGCGCACGGGCGAATTCGATCACCGATAGCCTTTGGCCTTCCTGCTGGAGCTCCGCCTGCGCACGGATGCTTGCCTCCGACAATCTTTGTGTCGCGACCCGATGCTCCCGCTCCGCATAGTCGTATTCGTTCTGAAGCCAGGCAAGCTGGACCGAGTTTGCCGGGACCTTCTCGATCCAGCTGTTCACCTGCTGCAATTCGTGATGCAAATCCCGCCCGATGGTCGTGTCACGTTTCAGTTCTTTTGCCAGTTCAAGTTGCCGCGCGATCACCTTCAGGGCGTCTTGCCGTTGTTGCACTTCTGGGTGCTGTTCCGGATAGCGGCCGAGCGCTGAAACCAACTCTGCTTCAAGCCGAAGTACCTCACGATGCTTCATGGCCTGCACGGGCTTTCGGAACGCCGGGCCTGCAATCTCCAATAGCTTTTCCTGAAGCCGGGCACGCCGTGCGAGAAGCTGGTTTAGGTTAGCGTTCAGGGCATTCGCATTCTCTGTCTTAAAGGCTCCAAGATGCGTGTTCCTTTCGCGCAAGGCAGCCGTTTTTGCTGCGACATCATCTCGGTAAAACGACAATGCGCGATCAAGATCGTGTTGCCGAAGGGCCGTGTTCTCGCGGATCGCCTGCTGCGCGAAATCATTGGCGATCTGGGCGGCCTTGGCGCCATCGCTGTGCTGAAACGAAACGCTCAGGATCTTTAATGAATCTCGGCGCGGCGTGACGCTGAAACTCAGAGCTGCCAACATCCGCCTGGCGATCTCTTCCGCTCCTTGCGGTGAGGAGGGGTAGAGGTCGAAACGCTGCGCGGTTGCCAAAAGGTTTTCGGGACGAGAGAGCTTGTGCCTGATGATCTCGAGGCGTTCGACCTGCCGCGTCGCCGCGTGCTTTTCCTCAATCAACTTTCCAACTTCGGAGACCTCAGACAGCAACTTGGCCTGCGCGATCTGATTTTCGGGCCACTGGGCGACAAACCAACTTGCGGATAAGCTGCCGGCAAGGCTGATCGTCAACACCAGCGGGGCATAGCGTCGTATTTTCCACAGCAGATATCGCTGGTCAGGTGGCATCCTGCATCCTTGGTTCTCATCCAGAGCACCTACGAGCAGTACAGAGGTCCCGTTATCATTTTGTTAAGCAAGAAATTGGCAAATCTGCCGTCTGTCTGAATCTAGGGATTTATTGGACCCCGCAGACGCCTTTCAGGCCCGGTGATATGGCAACTTGGCTGCGATTGAGGCGGCCCGGTAAAGCTGCTCGCACAGCATCACGCGAGCCAACATATGGGGCCAGACCATCTTTCCGAAGGAGAGGGAGTAATCAGCCTGCTCCCGCAGCGATTTCGCTATGCCGTCCGCACCACCAATGACGAAGGTCACATTCGAGCGGCCAGAGTCGCGCCAACGGATAAGCAAATCGGAAAATTCTGGAGAAGAGATCACCTTGCCCCGCTCATCCAACGTGCAGATC
>JABDPP010000309.1 GCA_013042765.1 Litoreibacter sp. | reverse complement strand
CCTGGGGGCTTGGTGTCAGCTTCCCACTGTTTGCCTCAGGGTGAGAGTTCGAAAACCCGGGATTCGATGAGAGGCCAAGACCAGCTCAGCTCAGCGCGCTCAACTGCGATTGTACAAGTCTTCATAGCGCTTGATGTCGTCTTCACCCAAGTAGGAACCCGTCTGCACCTCGATCAGGTACATCGGAAGCTGGCCGTGGTTGGCCATCCGGTGCACGGCGCCGAGCGGGATATAAACGCTCTGGTTTTCGGTCACGAGCTTGACCTCCTCGCCAATCGTCACCTCGGCCGTGCCCTCCACGACGATCCAATGCTCAGAACGGTGCATATGGCTTTGCAGGCTGAGAACGCCGCCCGGCTTGACCATGATGCGTTTGACCTGAAAACGTTGCCCCAGGCAGAGCGTTTCATACCAGCCCCACGGACGGTGAAACCTCGGGTAGTGATCCGCCTGTGCGACACGTGCCGCCCGCAGGGTATCAACCACTCGCTTGACGTCCTGCGCCCGCGATTTGTCGGCCACCAGAACTGCATCGCGCATGGCGACAGCGACGATTCCGGAGAGCCCCAATCCAACCAGCTCCATCCCCTCGTCTTCCGAGCGGAAATAGCTGTCCTCACAATCAAGCGCTGTCACCGCCCCGAAAGTGGCGACCCCTTCGGCGTCCGGGCTCGATGTCTGCCAGATCGCATCCCAGGAACCGAGGTCGGACCAACCGCAGGACAGCGGCACAGCCATAACCCCGTTGGCCTTCTCCATGACCGCGAAATCGAAGGAAATGGCCCGAGCCTGATTGTAGGCCTCTTCACCAAGCCGGTAGAAATCCAGATCCTCGGATCCGGTCTCGATAGCGGCACGACAGGGCGCAAGAAGTTCGGGGGCATAGGCTTCAAAGGCGGCCACTACATCCCGTGCGCCAAACATGAAAATCCCTGCATTCCAGAGGTAGTTTCCATCCGCGAGCATCCGCTCGGCCGTCTCCAAGTCGGGCTTTTCCCGGAAGCTGTTCAATGCGATGGCCGCGTTGCCCTTGGGCTGAGCCGAAAGCTCGAGATATCCAAACCCGGTCTCCGGCCGCTCCGGCGTCACGCCAAAGGTCACCAATGCCCCTTCCGCTGCGGCGCGGGCACCGACCTGAACCGCTTCGAGAAAGGCAGGCACATCCTTGATGACGTGGTCAGAGGGCAACACGAGCATTTGAGCGTCGGGATCCTCCGCCAGCATCAAGGCTGCTGTCAGGATCGCGGGCGCTGTATCGCGTGGCGAGGGCTCCACGACGACACGCGCATCGCTCAGACCAAGGGACTTGGCCTGATCTGTGGCCATGAAGCGAAACTCGTCGCCGGTCATGATCAGAGGCGCTGCAAAACCTTCACCGGAAAATCTCTTCAATGTCATCTGATACAGGCTGTCTGAGCCGATCAGAGGAGCGAACTGCTTCGGATAAGCCTTGCGAGAGGACGGCCAGAGCCGCGTCCCGGACCCGCCGCAAAGAATAACAGGATGGATCAAGGCTTTGCCCTTTTCTTTGATTGCGCCTGACATTCCGATCACAAAACACAGGTTGGGGTCGGGGGGCAAGGGCGCGGCGTGAATTGGCCCGGCCCCTGCTTTGTCAGGAGCAGAAGGACAGGTTAAGTTTCAGGCGATCATCTCCAAGCTCAAGGACAACAATGGTTTGGCACCCCATTCCAGGACACGAAGTCAATTTTCATACAGCTGTCACCGAAACCAGACATGCCTGTCATATAACCGGACTAATTTCGCGTGCGGGAGCCAAACCGGCTCAGAGGAAAATCCAATCTCAAAGGAGAATGACTTTGCACTTGAAACCGTTCTTAACCGTTTCGACGACAGCTCTGCTACTGGCGACTTCTGCACTCACAGCATCCGCAGAGGACATGAAAACCATCGGACAGGTCACAGCCATTGTTGCAGAAGCAAGTACCGCAGATGATCCGACCGAGCTTGCCGATGGTCTGTCCGGCGACACCGCGTTCCCCTATCTGGGTAACCTCAAGGCACTGGCAACCGTTGGCGAAGTCGATGCCGTGACCGGTAAGGCGCTCACGGGTTATCCCGACGGACAGGCCGCATGGCTGGCGGATGAGGACACAGTGCGTGTTGTTTACCAATCCGAATCCTACGCGACGATGTCGAACGAAACATATGGCTGGGAGATGCAGTCGGGCGCCAAATTCACAGGCTCCCATATCCACGCGATCGACTATGACCGTGCAGGTCTGGCCGAGTTCCTCGGCAACGAGGCAGCGGCCGCGTCCATCGTCAAAGGTTCCAACCACCTGTTTGACCGAGTGTTCAACGTCTTTGGCGACGAGGTTCTGCCACGCTCACGCGGTGGCCTGTGGGGCAACCAGACCCTGCCGAACGGCACGCTGGTCGACTTCGCCGAAAGCCGCAAGCTCTCCGAGGGTGACTTCTTCTTCCAGTCCTTCTGCGGCGCGTATTACGAGCCCGAGGGCAAGTATGGCGACGGTATCGGCTTTGCTGATGACGTGTGGCTGACGGCCGAAGAATGGAAGATCCAACGCATGTATGACCGCAGCTTCGACGGCGGAGAAACCAAGACCTCCATCATCGACGCGAACTGGACCATGGGCCTCGCTTCGATCGTTGTCGATATCGCGACCAAGACAGCCTACACCGTTCCGGCTCTTGGCCAGACGGGCTACGAAAAAATCCTTCCGCTCAACCCGCAGAACCCGGACTACGTCGTCCTGGTTCTGGCCGGTTATAACCACGATCTCGAGCCTGCCCCGCTGAAAATCTACATCGGCCGTAAAGGCATGGATGCAGATGGCACGCCAATCGCGGAAGATGCACCAGCACGTGACCAGTTCCTGGCGCGTAACGGCCTGCTGCACGGCAAGATCTACGGTATGGCAGTCGCAAACGAGACCTATCCCGAACTCGGCATCGACGAGATTGATACCAGCTCCAAGATGATGGATGACTATATCACCACCCCGAATGCATCTGCGAAATTCGACGTTGCCTTTGTTCCGACCTCGTTCAAATGGGGCGGCTGGGACCAACCGGTTGCCGTTGGCCAGACCGAAATGACACTGTGGCAGAAAGCTGACGAACAGCCCGAAGGTCACACTTATTTCGTAGGCGACAGCAAAACCGAGCATCCTGCGGCCGATCCTGCGTTCGACAAGACCCGCTGGGTTCAGAACCTGACCAACAAGGGTGGCATGCTCTCGGTTGATCTGGAAAACCTCGCAGCCGAACTCGACGCGGCCAGTGGTGAATTGCCCGCGACGGTCTCCGGATCCGTAACCCGGATCCTGTCTGCGACAGATGGGTCGCTGACGCTGGACGTTGCCGATAAGGGCATCAAGCACTCCAACAGCGAGGGCAATGGCGTCCAAACCCATGCAACATGGGAAGATGGCCGTGCACAGATGGTTGCGCCCGATGGTCTGCAGTGGATCAAGGCATCCGACGCTGACGTTCTGATCGTCGACGAAGACTCCGGCAACGAGTTCGGCGAGCGCAAGTTCGCACTGGTTATCGATCCTGAGACGATGCAGCTGACAGAAGAGGGCAAAGGCTACTTCCTCGCTCAGGCCGGCGGCAAGTATAGCCCGCGTGCCGAAGCAGGTGTTTCGATCCTCGGAGGGACATACACGAAGGCCACGTCTTCCGAGTTCTCCGGCACTTGGAACATCACCGCCATGCTGGCGCGTAAGGCTGATGGCAGCTTCTATACGATGGACGAACTGGCCGGCACCGGCGAGCAGGAGATCATCCAGAGCCTGCCTGTGAAGGATCAGGTCCTGATCGGCGTTGTCCAGCACAAGGGCGAGTCTGGCGGCCAGGTTGCCGCAGTGAAAGCTGACCAGGGCGGTCAGATCTTCATCTTCAATCTCGATCTGCCTGAGGCGTCCTACGAGACCGCCATGAAGTGATCGGCAGATCGCAGCAAGATCGAAGGGCCGCACAGAGTTGCGGCCCTTTTTCGTTGCAGAGGCAACAAGAGCAAAATCCGCCGCACGCTTGGACGGCAACCATTTCGCGAAATCGAACTCTTTGCGTTCGTCGCAATGGCGACGACGTCTGAAGCGTATAATCTGTTGCGTGAGGGTTTGTGGTAGCGGAGGAGGGACTTGAACCCCCGACACGCGGATTATGATTCCGTGATCTATGTCGATTTCACTCAGTTTCAGATTATCTCAACTAATCTCAAATATCCCTATAAGTATCTAAATTTAA
>JABDPP010000307.1 GCA_013042765.1 Litoreibacter sp. | reverse complement strand
GCGCGGGTCTTGAGCTGCGTCGTATCGCTGCCCGTGGTCGGTTCGGTCACACCAAACGCCTGCAACCTGAGATCGCCGCTGGCGATGCCGGGGAGATACTTCTGCTTCTGTTCCGCCGAGCCGTATTTCAGCACCGTGCCCATCGTATACATCTGGGCATGGCAGGCCGCCGCGTTGCAGCCACGCTCGTGAATGGTTTCCAGAACCACGCCGGCCGCACTCAAAGGCAGACCCGAGCCGCCATATTCTTCGGGGATCAGCGCGCCGAGGAAACCGGATTCGGTGAGCGTGCGGACAAAATCGGACGGATATTTGTCCTCCTTGTCGAGCTTCAGCCAATACTCGTTGGGGAAATCCTCGCAAAGGCGCGCGACACCATCGCGGATCTCGGCCCAATCCTCGGCGACCGGAATCGCGATATCGTCCATATCAATCATTTTAATCTCGTCTTCCTGTTCAGATCAGGTAGCGCCTTGAGCGCGGAGAGAGGCAATCCGCTCGGCACTGATGCCGTATTCGGAAAGAACCTAGTCGGTGTTCTCCTGCGTCCGGCGAGGCCGTGACTGGGGATCAAGCCTGCTTGCGCGCTTCCTGTGCGTCCAGCGCATGGTGAAATGCCTCGGCGCTAATCGAATCCAGAACTGACTCCTTTAGAAGCGCCGCCTGAGTCTGCGGAGCCAGTCCGTTCGCCGGCGGATCGCTGTCGAGATTGGTCGGAAAGGAATATCCTTCCGCCGTGGCCGCGATTGTCGCATCCAGCTCCGCTCCGCCGAGCTCCCCAGTTGAGACCAGCTGCTTTAGTGGGTCAAAAACCAGTTTACACATCTTCAGCCGGTTCACGGTCTCCATCGCGCGCCCGAAAGCAGAGGAGACCTGCAGCAGGTTCACCATCCGGTGAATATCGGCGCTGCAATTGGCGCCGGCGGCGTGAAAGAGCGCCGGGTTGAAGAAGAGCGCATCGCCCTTTTGCAGAGGCACCTGAACGTGATGATCCTCAAAAAAGGCGCGGAAATCCTCGCGCCGCCACGCCGCGTAGCCGGGCCGGTAGAGTTGGGAGAAGGGCAACAGTTTCGTCGGCCCGCCCTCCAGCGGCGTGTCGCCATGTGCAATGCCGCCCTGAAGCGTCATCAGGGGCGACAGGTCATGCACGTGCGCCGGGAATTGCGCGCTCACCTCGGCGGTTTGGAAGCCCAGGTGGTAGTCACGGTGCGCCTGCTGTGCCGCGCCGCCGGGATGCACCAGATTGACCTGCGCGGTCATCTGGTAATGGGGTCCAAGCCAGGCCTCGCAGGCGGCATCCACCGCAGGGTTGGCGTGATAGCGCAGGAAGGTTTCGGGATCGGCCTCGCAAAGCTTCTGCAGGGAGTTCCAGATCCGGTCATTGCTGCCAGCGGCGGCAAAGTGATCCGCCCCGCCGCCATTGGCGGTCTTCTCGCGCGCAATGATCTGGTCAAAGATCGCCGTGGCCGCGTCGATGGCGCTGGTATCAGTATAGGCGTGGCCCAGCACGAAAACCCCTGCCCCTTTCCTCAAAACATTTGCCCATTCGGTCATCAGAATGCGTCGTTGAGCGGCCTCCTCCAGATGCGCTGAAAGGGCGGGTATATCGTATACGGGCACGTTATTCGGCGTCTCTGCCGCGTGGGGCACATCTGATGGATCAATATCCTGCAGGACCAGTGCAGCGAACTCCCCGATGTCGCAGGCATCTTCCGCGTAGTAGCCGCGCGTGGGATTACTCATCCGGTTCATGGGGCTCTCCTGTTTCTTGCGGTGCGATCAGTCTGCGTCTCTCTGGGCAATCCAGTCGTGATCGGGATCGTTTTCGAAGCGCCATTTCCGCAGTGGTCCGGCCATAACGTTTAGATAATACATGTCATAGCCATAGGGGGCCGCGCAGGGATGGTGTCCGCGCGGCACGCAGACCACGTCACCGTCACTGACAGCGATTGCCTCGTCCAGCGATCGGTCATCGGTGTAGACCCGCTGAAAGCCGAAGCCCTGGGCGGGGTTGAGGCGATGGTAGTAGGTCTCTTCCAGATATGTCATGCGGGGATAGTCATCCTCGTCATGCCGGTGGCTGGGATAAGAGGACCAGTTCCCCTGAGGGGTGAAAACCTCAGTCACCAACAGGCTGGACGCCACGTCACGCGCCTCCATGGCGATATTATTGATGAAGCGCTGGTTCTGGTCTTTGCCGCGCGGGGTCAGTTCGATCCCCTCCGGCCCCAGTTTCTGCGCGGGATAAGAGGCGGTGCAGGGCGCCGAGCAGACAGCCAGAACACAGTCGGTCGTCGCAACTGCCTGCCACTCGCTCTCACCGGGAACATAGAGACAATGCGGCGCCGTCCGGTCGAACACGGACATCCGCTCTCCCATCTCACCAAAGTCCTGCCCTGCCGCACAGAGCTGTGCCTTGCCTTCGACCAGAACAAGGATAACCTCCCGGTCGCCCGTGCTCTCTGCCACGGTCTCTCCGGCAGAAAGGTGGTAGAGGCCAAAGCCGACATAACTCCAGCCAGCGACCTCCGGCGTGATGTCATGCACCTTGCCGGAGGTTCCCGTTGGCTTGTGGAGCAGCGGGCTCATACCGTCCCGCCGAGCGATCCCTCCAAAGTGGCCAGTTCCTGCCCGCCGGCCATGAGGTCCTGCAACTCGTCAGGCGTGATCTGGCCGCGCTGCGCAGTGCCCAGCGTCTTGCCACGGTTGAGCACCGTGAAGCGGTCTCCCACGGCCATCGCATGGCGCACGTTGTGGGTGATGAACACCACCCCGATATCGTCCTTGCGCACCCTGTCAATGGTGGCCAGCACGTTCGAGGTCTGACGCACACCAAGCGCCGAGGTCGGCTCGTCGAGGATCAGCACCTTGGCACCGAAATAGACCGCGCGCGCAATGGCAACTGTCTGCCGCTCGCCGCCTGACAACGTGCCCACCGCCTGGTCAGGCGCGCGCAGGTTGATGCCCATTTTCTTCATCTCGGACATGGTGATTTCATTCGCCGTATCCGTGTCGAATCGTTTGAAGGGGCCCGACCCTTTTGTCGGCTCACGCCCCATGAAGAAGTTACGTGTCACCGACATCAGCGGGATCATTGCGAGGTCCTGGTAGACCGTGGCGATGCCAGCTTCCATCGAGTCGCGCGGGCTGTTGAAACTCATCTCCGAGCCCTCGAACATGATCCTGCCCTTGGTGGGTTTATGCACCCCGGACATGGTCTTGATGAAGGTCGATTTGCCGGCACCGTTGTCCCCCAGGAGGCAGTGGCATTCGCCCGGCGTGATGTCGAAGGA
>JABDPP010000300.1 GCA_013042765.1 Litoreibacter sp. | reverse complement strand
ACAGAACGCGGCCTAATTTGCAGATTTCACCCGCCAGAATCCGTATTTTTGCGCAAGTTTTGGACAATTGCCCATCATTTGCGCGCTTTGTGTTCGCGTTCCGGGCCTATGATGCGTCAAGTTCGGGCTCAGAAACTGGCTCAAACGCGTGTCACAGCCGGATTTTTTAGGGACCCGGCGACGCTTTCGGCCCCTGTCTGGAGACCCCCACAAGGATATTTTCCGAGCCGGCGCGTTGAACTCAGGGTCGGTTTTCGCCTAGTTGACTCGGGAACACTGGAAGGGGGATCGAATGGCCGATACTGTAACACCGCAGGAGACAAGAGATCTCCTTCACGCCGATGGCGAGGCCGCTTTGCTCGACCTGCGCGACGCGGGGCCGTTTTCCATGGGCCATCCCCTTTTTGCCATTCCACTTCCTTTCGACGAGCTGACGCGCCGTGTGGGGAGCCTCGTGCCACGCACCTCCGCGCCGATCCTGCTAATCGATGACGACGGAGCCGCGGGGGGTCGTGCCGAGCGCGCCGCCGGGGCGCTCGAGACGATGGGATATTCAGACACCCGCATTGTCGAGGGCGGCATCGGAGGCTGGGACGCAGCGGGATATACGCTCTACGAGGGGGTCAATGTTCCGTCCAAGACGCTGGGCGAGCTGGCCGAACTGATTTGGCATCCGAAAATGCTGAAAGCAGAAGAACTGGCCACCTGGCAGGATGAGGGCCATGACTTTCATTTCTACGACTGCCGCCCTCCCAGCGAATACGCGAAGATGCGCGTGCCCGGGGCAACCTGCCTACCCAATGGCGAGATTGCGCACCGGCTCTCCGCCATCCCGGACGACAAACCGCTGGTGCTCACCTGCGCCGGGCGCACCCGCGGCCTTATTGGCGCGATCAGCCTGTCGCGGATCTGCGCGCGCGAGATCTATGCACTGGAGAACGGGACGCAGGGCTGGGCGCTGGAAGGATACGCCTTGCAGCGCGGCAACACCGCCGATCCGTATCCGGAGCTCGATGAGGCAGCACGTAACGAGACGCGCACGCTTGCCGAGGACTTCCTCGCGGATGAGAAGATTCCGGTCATCAATGCTGACACCGTTGCGAGCCTTCTGGCTGAGGAGGATCGCACAACCTACCTGATCGACGTGCGCTCCGCGGAAGAGGCCGCCAGCGACCCCCTGCCCGGCTTTGCCCATGCTTTGTCTGGGCAGCTCGTGCAATCAACGGACCAGTGGATTGGCGTGCGCAAGGCACGGGTCGTACTGGCCGACGATCTGGGTTTGCGCGCCGGTCTCGCGGCTTGGTGGCTGCGGATGCTGGGGTATGAGCCCTATGTCACGCTCCTGAACGATGACCTGCGCGATCTCACTCCGCCTGAGATGCCACAGGCAAACGACGGGGCCGACAATGCGCCAGCATCAAAGCCCGCGGCCCCGACGCAAGGGCAGTTGGCACCCGACATCCCATGGTTTGCCCATGGCCGGCATGACGGCGATCATGACGCCTCCCGACTCTACCTGTCCTGGGAACAAGGTCTCGTGGCACAGCTCGACCCCGAGGAACGCGCGCAGTTCCATCTCTGAAGTCTTCCGCATGACAGGTGGATTTAAGGAGGGCGCGGAGTCCGGCGCGTTTATTCACGCGAGCTGGATTAACCCTGATCGAGACGCCTTTGCACGTGATGGTTTTGGCAGACGAGCCCAACGCAGTGTTGAGACACATAACCCGCCATGGCCTCCATCCGGCCACGCAGCGCCCAGTTCGTCTCTTTGATCCGGGCAGCGGCATCGGCAACCTTGCCGCGAAGTGCTGCATAATCGAACTCGGTGAACTCGCGTTCCGAAAGAACCATCCTGCCGCCAATCATGACGCACGCGACCGCGCTCGAATCCTCACAATTCACGATCTGGTTGGCGGCATCGTTCAGGGGCAGGAAATTCACATTGCCGAGGTCGAGGAAAACCAGGTCCGCCTTATAACCCGGCAAGATCCGCCCGATCAGGTTGTCCATGCCCAGAACGCGGGCTCCGGCGGTCGTGCCCATCTCCAGCACCTCCCAGGTGCCCAGCCAATCCTGCGGGTCGGGCTTGGTGATGCGGGAAACCTGAGCGGCCGCGCGCATTGCCTCAAACATGTTCTGGTTGTCAGATGAGCCCGAGCCATCGGTCCCGATCCCAACCGCAATACCGTGCTCCAGCATGTCTCTTGCAGGCGCGATCCCGGAACCAAGACGAAGATTGCTGCCCGGGTTATGCGCGATCGTGGCGCCCTGATCGGCCATACGACACAGGTCTTCGTCGTCGAGCCAGACGCAGTGGGCGCCTGTGAACCGCTCCGACAGGACCCCGAGCCCCTGCAGATGCGCCGTCAGACTCTCGCCGTAACGTTCGTGTGCGGAGACGGCCTGGACCTTGGACTCTCCCAGATGCATCTGGATCCTCAAATCGTACTCATTGGACAGATCGCGGCATCCGGTCAGGAAATCATCAGTGCAATGCAGCGGGATCGTCGGACCCAAGGCGGGCCGGACCGCTGTGCGGTCGAACGACCATGCCTCCATGATCTGGCGGCACATGGCGATATGTTCCGTGTGGGGTGCGGCCCCCATCGCGGCAGCGCGTGCCCGATGCGGCTCCGGAAGCGCCTCCATCAAGCCCGGGATCGCTCTGAAAAGCGTCATGTCCGCCATCATGGGCGCCAGCGTGACACGCACGCCGAGATCCTGATAGCCGGCGCCGATGGCCTCGATCCCCTCCACCGTGGCGGTCGGGAACTCGAAATACATGTCGTACGCGGCCGTGCAGCCTTTAAGAACCATCTCGGCCGCGTTGAGCTGTGCCGCAACGCGCTTGTCCTCAAGCGTAAAACCCCCGTTGGTCCACGGGCTGGCGTTTAGCAGAAGCTCAAGCGACCACTTGTCCCCCAGCCCTTTCGACAGGCTGCCATGTCCATGCGTATGGGAATTTATCAGACCGGGAATGATCAGTCGGTCCTCGGCTGAAATGAAAGCGGCATCCTCGGGCGCGGCCATGCCGGGTGCTCCGATCTGCCGGATCTCGTCGCCTTCAAGCAGGATATCAGCGGGCCCGACAGTTTGGGCGGCCACATCGAGCACAAGCCCGCCGCGGATGATCTGGAACGGGCGGGACGCGGCCATCGCGTCAGGCCCCATGGCTCGCCATATGGCGTCCGATTTCGTGCAGATCGGCCTCCGCCCGCGATGTCTCGAACACAAGACTTCCCTCCGACATCACCACGATCCTGTCAGAAAGCTCGAAAATCTCGTCAAGATCCTCGCTAATCAGCAAAACCGCAGCCCCTTTATTGCGCGCCTCGACAATCCGGCCCCGGATATCCGCGACCGCCTTCAGATCCAACCCGAAACAGGGGTTCTGCACAATCAGAACCTTTGCGTCTTCGGAAAGCTCCCGCGCCAGCACGGTGCGCTGCACGTTACCGCCCGAGAGCGTCTCAATTGGCGCATCCGGACCCTGGGTCTTGATCTTGAAGCGTTCAATCAGCGCCTCACCGGCCGCGCGCATGGCTGGCCGGTTCAGCCAGACCCCGCCCACCGCATTGGGGGGCTTGTCAAAACTACGCAGGGAAAGATTGTCGGCAACCGACATACCCCGCACGCAACCGTTGTTCAGGGGATCCTCGGGCAGAAGCTTGATCTGCAGGTCGTCCATCTCCTTACGGGTCTTGTGGTATGGCTTTCCCCGCACTGTGATCTCGCCCGCCGTCTCGATCCGCTGGCCTGCCAGCGCTTCAACAAGCTCCGTCTGCCCGTTCCCCGACACACCGGCAATGCCCACGATCTCTCCGGTTTTCACGTCGAGCCCAATATCCGAAACAGCCGGAAGACCCTTGTCATTCTCGACCGTCAGACCTTTGACGGAAAGCGCAACCTCAGGATCGGCGTAAGTAACTCGCTTGCCCTGATCAGCAACCTGATCCTGACCGACCATCATCCGAACCATGTCGGCTTTCGACAGATCCCTGACGTGGCCCTGCCCAACAAGCCGCCCATGACGCAAAACGGAAACCTCATCCGCATAAGCCTCGACCTCCCGAAGCTTGTGGGAGATCAAGACCACCGAGACACGGCCTTCCTCGGTCAGCTGGCGCATAAGGCCAAGAATCTGGTCAGCCTCTTCCGGCGTCAAAACGCTGGTGGGCTCATCGAGGATCAGAAAGCGACTGCCAAGATGGAGTTGTTTGAGGATTTCGAGTTTCTGTTTTTCGCCCGCCGACAAGCTGCTGACGGGGCGGTCAAGATCAAGCCGGAACGGCATCGTGTCGAGAAAGGCCTGTAATTTCAAGCGATGCGTCTTCCAGTCGATCACCGCCGACAGGTCCTCTTCGCCAAGGACAAGGTTCTCGGCAACCGACATACTGGGGACCAGCGTGAAGTGCTGGTAGACCATCCCGAGGCCCAAATGCTGGGCCTGTTTCGGGTTGTTGATCTGCTGAGACGTCCCACCGATTTCCAGCTCGCCACCATCGGCTCGGTAGGTGCCCATAAGGCATTTCACCAAGGTGCTTTTGCCCGCACCGTTCTCGCCCAGAAGCGCGTGGAACGTTCCCGGTTCGAAATCGATCGATACGGCGTCGAGTGCTGTGAGCGCCCCGAACCGCTTGGTCAGGTTGCGCACCGACACTTTGGGCGGGGCTTCGGCGGAGATATCCATCTGAACACTCATCGGCTGATCGATACCTCACCCGGCGCACCGGCCAGCGCGTGTTTGACAGAGCTGCTGTGGATCAGCAGACCCAGTGTCAGGAAATAGGGCGCCGCGCCGTAGAGATAGTAGTTCGCGGTAATCCCGATAGTCTGCAACGCAGGGCCCAGAGCCGTTGCCCCGCCAAAGAGAAGCGAAACATAGAAACAGCGAACCGGATCCCAGCGGGCGAAAATCACGAGAGCAACCGCCATTAGGCCCTGCCCGCTCGACAGGCCTTCGTTCCACGTCCCCGGGTAGTAGAGTGACAGGTAGGAGCCGCCCACGCCCGACAGGAAACCGCCCGCGACCGTGCCCAGGACACGGACGCGATTGACCTTGTAGCCGAGCGCATTGGCAGCCTCCGAACTGTCCCCGACGGTTCTCAGCACGAGCCCCCAACGCGTGTTTTTCAGCGCCCAGGCCAAAAAGAACGCCAATACCCCGCCCACGATGAAGAGCACGTTGATTTCAAGCGCAGACTGTATCTGCGGGTAAGAGCTCCAGTTTCCCAGTTCGAGATCCGGCAGCCGAGGTGCGGACGGGTTAA
>JABDPP010000293.1 GCA_013042765.1 Litoreibacter sp. | reverse complement strand
CGTAAATACCGGTCGCGTGCTCGCGATGCAGGGTGGGTTCTCTTACCAGCATTCGGTGTTCAACCGCGCGACGCAGGCCACGCGTCAGCCGGGTTCGTCATTCAAACCGTTCGTTTATGCCGCCGCGCTCGACAGTGGTTTCAGCCCGGCCACCATCGTCGTGGATGCCCCGATCGAGATTGATACGCCACAGGGTATCTGGCGGCCCAAGAATGCCTCCAACCAGTTTTACGGCCCTGCACCTCTGCGCACCGGGATTGAGCGCTCGCGAAACCTGATGACCGTGCGTCTGGCTGAGGAGATCGGCATGGAGACGGTGGCTGACTACGCCGAACGCTTCGGGGTCTACGATGATATGCAGCCCTTCCTGTCGAATGCGCTCGGTTCGCAGGAAACGACGCTTTTTCGAATGGTCGCCGCCTACGCTATGTTCGCCAATGGCGGCGAACGGGTTGAACCTACGCTTGTTGACCGGGTTCAGGACCGCTGGGGCCGCACCGTTTATCGCCACGATCAGAGGAAGTGCAAGGATTGTCAGATTGCGAGCCTCAACCCGGAATTCTCCCCCCGCATCGTGTCAAACCGCGACCGTGTGATGGATGCGATCACCGCCTACCAACTGACCTCGATGATGCAGGGTGTTGTTGATCAGGGAACAGCCTCGAGAACCGTAAATCTCCCGGTTCCCACGGCTGGCAAAACTGGCACGACCAATGATTCCAAGGATGTCTGGTTTGTAGGCTTCACTTCAAACATCGTGGCGGGGTGCTATATCGGCTACGACAGGCCGCGATCTCTGGGCAGCCGCGCTTCTGGTGGCGGCATGTGCGGCCCGGTTTTCGACCGGTTCATGGAGCGCGCTACCACCAAGTATGGAGGAGGGCCGTTTGAGGTTCCGGAAGGTGGATTTTTCGTCAAGATCGACCGTTTCACTGGTGCACAGATGCCTGCCGATGCTGAAGGCGAATTCGTGGTGTCCGAGTATATGCGGGCGGGTCAGGATACACTCTACGGCTTTGGAAACGTTCTGGACGGGGGCTTCGCGATGGGTTCAAACCTGAACCTCTTTACCCGTGGCGATGGCGATGTCACGGCGGTCAAGGAGGTCACGACCTCTACCGGTCAGAAGGTCATCGTGCCCGAGAAGGCCAATTTCGGAACGCTCAGTTCGGGCGGGCTCTACTAGGCCGCAAGTCCTGGCGACACAGGCTTGCCCCCGCAACCTGTTCCCCGTATCACAATTCAAACTTCCATCCCATGAGGTAAGGAACCCATGCGCGCAGACGCACAAAACGCCGTTGAGGCGATCGAGAAATCCCTGACCATGTTGCAACATCGCATGGATTGGGACACTGCACAGCACCGCCTTGAGGAGTTCAACGCACGGGTCGAGGATCCCGATCTGTGGAATGATCCCGAGAATGCGCAGAAGCTGATGCGTGAGCGACAGGCACTGGTCGATGCGATCGACAGCTACACCTCCATGCGTCAGGATCTCGACGACAATGTCGAACTGATCGAACTAGGTGAAATGGAGGATGACCAGGAGGTTGTCAGTGAGGCAGAGACGGCGTTGAAGGCGCTGGTCGACAAGGCCGCACAGAAGGAGCTTGAAGCGCTCCTGAATGGCGAGGCGGATGCCAATGACACGTTCCTCGAAATCAATTCCGGAGCCGGGGGCACCGAAAGCTGCGACTGGGCCTCGATGCTGGCGCGGATGTATGTTCGCTGGGCTGAGAAAAAGGGCTACAAGGTTGAACTTCAGTCCGAGAGCGCGGGGGAAGAGGCCGGGATCAAATCCGCCTCCTACAAGATCAGCGGTCATAATGCCTATGGCTGGCTGAAATCGGAGAGTGGCGTGCACCGGCTGGTGCGGATTTCTCCTTACGACAGCGCTGCGCGTCGCCACACGTCCTTCAGTTCCGTTTGGGTTTATCCGGTGGTCGACGACAATATCGAGATCGATGTTAATCCCGCCGATATCCGTATCGACACCTATCGCTCCTCCGGGGCAGGCGGGCAGCACGTGAACACGACCGACTCCGCCGTCCGGATCACCCATGCGCCGACAGGCATTGTCGTGACAAGTTCTGAGAAGTCACAGCACCAGAAC
>JABDPP010000289.1 GCA_013042765.1 Litoreibacter sp. | reverse complement strand
GGATGTCTGATGCCGTTGCAGCCTTCGAGGACGTGGCAGAAATCCCCGATTTCGCAACTTTCGCCTATTACCATGAAGCCCTCGCGCTGGCTCTGGTCGGAGACTTCGAGACCGCCGAAGAGATTATGTCTGGCGCCAAATATGGGCCGCTGTCGATCAGCACACGCGGGATTGAAGCGCACGCCCAGGTTCTCATTCAGCTGGAACGTACCGAAGACGCATCCGCCCTGATCGACGACACGCTCGCACTCGGCTTCAATGCCGAACTAGCGGGGCTTCGCAATCGGATCGACGCAGGTGAGGAGATTGCCTTTGACTTTGTCACCAGCGCTCAGCAAGGCACTGCTGAGGTCCTGTTCAACATGGCCGCGATCCTCAATGGACGGATATCGCCCAACACGGTGCTGATCTATGCGCGGTTGGCGCAGCATCTGCGCCCCGATCACGTGCCGGCACTGGTCATCATCGCACAGGTGCTCGAGGATCTGGGCCAGTATGAGTTGGCAACGCAAGCTTATGGCGAGGTCAGCAGTGAACATCCCGCATTCTTCGTCGCTGAGATGGGGCGCGCCGACGCGCTCTATGCCGACGACCGTCAGGATGCGGCTGTCGAGGTTCTGACCGCTCTGAGCAAGAGCCATAGCGACATTTCGATGGTGCACGCTTCTCTGGGCGACATGCTCAGCCGGATCCGTAAGGATGATGAGGCCATCTCGACTTACACAACGGCGCTTGAACTGCGCGACCCTGAAGATCGCAGCGCATGGCCTGTCTATTATGCGCGCGGGATCGTACACGAGCGCCAGAAGAACTTCGCGGAAATGGAAGCCGATTTCCGGAAGGCGCTTGAGCTTTCTCCAGACCAGCCGGACGTGCTGAACTATCTCGGCTACGCGCTGATCGAACAGAAAATCAAGCTGGACGAAGCGCTGACGATGATAAAGACCGCTGTCGCCGGCCGTCCGGACAGTGGGTACATAACCGACAGCCTTGGATGGATTTACTATCGCCTTGGTCGCTACGAAGAGGCCGTTGAACCAATGGAGCGTGCGGTTTCTCTTTTGCCTGTCGATCCTATCGTAAACGATCACCTCGGTGACGTTTACTGGAAGGTCGGGCGCTTCCGGGAGGCGGAGTTCCAGTGGAAGCGGGCTCTCTCCTTCGATCCGGAAGAAAAAGAAGGGATCCGGATCCGCCACAAGCTGGAGATCGGCCTCGATCAGGTTCTGGCGGACGAGGCCCTTAACGAAACTACTCTGACGGCGAATGATTAAGGTTTTTGCGCCGGCCAAGGTCAACCTGACCCTTCATGTGACAGGCCAGCGCGAGGACGGCTACCACCTGCTTGACAGCCTCGTTGCCTTTCCACGGATCGGCGATGAGTTGAGTTTCGAAGCGGCGGACACGACCACCCTGAAGATTGAGAGCATGGGACAAGACTTGCCCGCGGGTGAGGACAACCTCGTTATGCGGGCCGCACGGCTCTTTCTGCCCAATACGCCCTGCGCGATTACGCTGCGGAAAGATCTACCGGTTGCTGCCGGAATTGGTGGTGGGTCCGCTGATGCCGGAGCCGTATTTCGCGCCGCCACTATGATCGAACCGGACGTGCCGTTGAGCGCAGCGGATGTCATCGCGCTCGGCGCAGACGTACCGGCCTGCCTTGCCAGCCTGCCCCAGCGCATGGGCGGGATCGGCGATGTAATTGCCCCGGTGCAGCTCTGGCCCGGCGATGGCATTCTCGTTTTGGTTAACCCCGGCGTTCCGGTGCCGACCCCGGTTGTCTTCCGCCGCCTGACCTCCAGATCCAACCCGCCAATGCCGGAGATTCTGCCGAGCTTCGCAACGCTTGATACGCTGGCGGGTTTCGTTTCCGAATGTCGCAACGACCTTGAACAGCCAGCTATTGAAGAGGCCCCGATCATTGCGAACGTCCTGAGCCAGTTGCGTTCAGACCCCGATTGCATGGTCGCGCGCATGTCAGGGTCGGGAGCGACATGTTTCGGGCTTTACCGTGACCCCGAGGCTGCGGTCGCCATGACCGATCGGTTGAAGATCGAAAATCCGGGGTGGTGGGCTGCCTCGGCCCCCTTTTCGACGCCCCAGGACATCGTTCCGAAAGGTCAGTTTATCCGCGCAACCACGTAGTCAGCGAGATCGACCAGCATGTCCTTCATCGGGTGATCGGGAACAGGCCCCAGCGCGTCTTTCGCTTTTGCAGACCAGCCCAGCGCATCGGCCCTAGCGGCCGCCAGTGCGCTGTGCTTGTCGAGAAGCGCCAACGCATGCTCAAGGTCGCCGTCTCTCTGGTCGCCCTTTTCGATCACTCGTATCCAGAAGGAGCGCTCTTCGGCGTCCGCGGCGGCGATCGCCTTGATCAGCGGCAGGGTCAGCTTCCGTTCTCGGAAATCGTCACCGGTATTCTTGCCGGTCTGATGCGCCACGCCGCCATAATCCAGAACGTCATCCGCGATCTGGAAACTGATCCCCAGCGCATCGCCGTATTCGAAGAAAGCACGAACAACCTCCGGCGATGCATCCGCGATCATTCCGCCGACTTCTGTCGCCGCAGAAAAGAGCGCTGCAGTCTTGCCGCGAACGACCTTCAGATAGACCGCTTCATCGGTGGCAAGGTTCTGGGC
>JABDPP010000278.1 GCA_013042765.1 Litoreibacter sp. | reverse complement strand
GCCTTGAGGTGAACAGAACGTGGAAGGTCCACGAAGATCATGTTCGCTGCCGGCTCAAAAACAAGCTTTGCATGTGGGATGTCGCGCAACCCGCTCGCCAGTCGTGCGGTGGCGGCATTGGACTGTTTGGCCATCTCCAGCCAGAGATCATCTGTGAGATAGGCATTCATCTGCGCCGACAGGTAACGGAACTTCGAGAACAGATGCGCGCCGCGCTTGCGGCGCAGTTCGAACTCCCACGCCTTCTCGGGGTCGAAAAAGACAACCGCTTCGACGCCCATACAGCCGTTCTTGGTGCCGCCGAAGCTTACGACATCAATGCCTGCCTTCCACGTCATCTCAGCAGCAGAACAGCCGAGGGCCGCACAGGCATTGGCGAACCGCGCACCGTCGAGATGTGTGGCCAGACCGAACTCCTTCGCGATGCCGGTCAGCTCCGTCAACTCGTCCAGAGTGTAGAGCGTGCCGGTTTCCGTCACCTGGGTGATCGTGACGGGTCCGGGCTGCGAGCCGTGAACATCCCCCCGTTTGCCCGCGATGGCTGCGCGGAGCGCGTCGGGCGACATCTTCCCATTCGCTCCCTCCACCAGCGTCAGCTTGGCGCCGTTGGAGTAGAATTCCGGAGCGCCGCATTCGTCTTCTTCCACATGGGCCGTGCGGTGGCAGAAGATCGCGTCCCATGGCTTGGTATAGCAGGCAAGAGCGAGCGCGTTCGCAGCGGTCCCGGTCGCAACAAGGTAGACGGCGGCTTGCGGTGCCTCGAACAGCTCGCGCAGCTGATCGTTGACTGCTTGTGTGATCGGGTCGTTGCCGTAGGGCTTCTGAGCGCCATCATTGGCCGCGATGACGGCCTCAAGCACTTTGGGATGCATCGGTCCGGCATTGTCAGAGGCGAAATTCATGCACCTGGCTCCTCGATTATGTAATTTTCCCATTCGTCTTCCGGAACTTCGAACTCCGGCACAGTCCAGCCCCTGACGGAGATCCCTGCCTCATGCACCGTCTCGCTGGTTCCTGAGATCAGGGGATGCCAGTTCTGAAGCGGTTTGCCTTCGAAAAGCAGACGATAGGCGCAGGTGCTGGGCATCCAGTAGGCAATCTCTCCGATATTTTTTGGTGTGAGAACCACGCAATCGGGAACGAATTGCTTGCGAATGTCGTATTGTGCACAGCGGCAGGTGTCGTCATCGAGCAAACGGCAGGCCACGCGCGTGAACGCGACATCCTGCGTGTCTTCGTCTTCCAGCTTGTTCAGGCAGCATTTTCCGCAGCCGTCACAGAGCGCCTCCCACTCCTTGGGTGACATTTTCTTCAGAGGGATGCGCTCCCAGAATTTGGCGCGCAATCCGTCGCGATCAATCGGATCTTTCATGGGTCGGCCAGAATGCCCCGCGCCTGAATGCAATCGGCATCCATTTGCGTGATCAGCCCATCCAGGCTGTCGAATTTCTCTTCACCCCTGAGGAACTCGACAAGCGCGACCGAGATGTGTTCGCCGTAAAGGTCACCCTGAAAGTCAAAGAGGAAGGTCTCGCAATTTGCGACATTCTCTCCGAACATCGGGCGCACTCCGATCGAGGCCGCACCCTGATAGCTGCCCTTGAGCGGCCCGGTCAGAACATCAACATAGACGGCATAGACACCGAATTTCGGCGGATGCAGGCCTGTAATCGACATGTTCGCGGTCGGATAGCCAAGTTCCCGTCCGCGCTGATCGCCGCGAATGACCTCACCTTCGATCCGGTGCCAGTGCCCCAGCATTTCGGCCGCGTCGCCCGGGCGCCCGTCGCTCAGGGCCTTGCGAATGCTGGTTGAGGACACCTGCCCGTCATTGCCCGACACAAGGTCCGCGATGGTGACGCCAAAACCGTAGGTCTGGCCGAATTCCTCAAGCGTCGTGGCCGTGCCGAGCCGACCCTTGCCGAAACAGAAATCCGCTCCGACCACGACATGGGTCAGGCCAAGGCCGTCCGCTATGACTTGCTGGGCGAACTGCTCAGCCGTCAGGCCGGACAGGCTGGTGTTGAAGTTCAGTTCGTAGAGCTTCTCGACGCCGAGTTTTTCCAACCGGTTCGCCTTGGCCTCCGCGTTCATCAATCGGAAGGGATCCGCGTTTGGGTTGAAGTACTCGCGCGGGTGCGGCTCGAAGGTGACAACACCAAGCGGGGCGTCGGGCGCGGCGGTCCGTGCCAGTTCAATCACGGCCTGATGGCCCACATGCACGCCGTCGAAGTTGCCGATCGCGGCCGTGGCACCACGATCCTGCGGCCTGACAAACTGATAGTCGCGAATGATCTGCATGAAGCTGAGTTATCCGCCAGCGCGGCGGTTCGCAAGCCTCAGTCGAACTTGCGGCTGGGCGCAAGAACCAGTGCTTCTCCCTTGAGAACATTCTTGCCGCTCACCTCGCAGCGCGTGTGCAGCGTCACACGGCGGCGCGCGTGATCGATCTCTGTCACTTCCACCTCGGCCGTGACCACGTCACCGGGGCGCACGGGCGCGAGGAATTTCAGGTTCTGGCCCAGATAGACCGTGCCATGCCCGGGCAGTTGCTCTCCGATCACGGCCGAGATCAGGCCTGCAGTCAGCATCCCGTGGGCGATACGCCCCTCGAAAATCGTGTCGCGCGCGTAATCGTCGTCCAGATGCACCGGGTTGCGGTCGGTGGAGACCTCCGCGAACAGTTCAATATCATGATCGCTGATCTGCTTGCGCAGATGGCGCTTCATACCGATCTCCATATCTTCGATGCAGATCGTGCCCCGTGGGAAATTGTCGCCGCTTTGAGTATCGAACATTTGCTGACCTTAAGTAATTTTAAAACGCAAGACGCGCTTCATTTGTAACTTAATTACTTTGCGCCTGCAGAAAAATCAAGCAGATTGAATGTCAGCGCAGCTTACCTATCGAAAAGGTCGGGTTGACCATTTCCTTGCTCAGGTAAGCCTCCAGAAGTGCGGGGTCGGGCTGGTAATCGGTCTTGGTTTCGCGTGCCGCGAGCCCACCGGAAATGAACAGGGAATCAAGATCTTCGCCCATCGCACCGCGAATATCAGTCAGCACGCCGTCACCGATGCACAGGATCTTGCTGTCGGGCACCGTTTCTCCGAGTGCCGCCAGCCTGCGCCGGGCGAGGTCATAGATCGGTGGATGCGGTTTGCCGAAATAAAGGCTCTCGCCGCCCATTTCAGTATAAAGACGGGCCAGAGCCCCGGCGCACCATTCCCGGTTCTCGCCACGATCGACCACAATATCGGGGTTGGCGCAGAGCAGCTTGAGCCCCTTCTGTTTGGCATACAGGAAGTCGGGGCGGTTTGCGTCTGGATCGGCGAACGGATCGAACGGGCCGCAGCAGACGATGCCCTCGGCCTCGCTGAGCGCAACCCGTTGGAT
>JABDPP010000276.1 GCA_013042765.1 Litoreibacter sp. | reverse complement strand
AACTCCTCGCCGCCTGTATGCACATGGGCGGAGAAATGGCTTTCCGGCGCGTAACGCACGATGGATGTTGCGCGAGCCACCTCGTCCCCGATCCTGTCCAGCATGCGGCGGTCGACGCCGGGCATCGGAGAACTGACCCAGTCTATCTTCCCTGCATGAACAACAGCGCGTTGTCCGAAATCTGCGTTCAGTTCCATGATCGAGCCCTTTCGTTTTCCGGTCTTGGCGTTACATAACCCGGCACCGTCCTTTCGCAACAGGTGCTTGCCCTCCATGAAACCGAACTCTCGTGAATTTGATGTCGTCATTGTCGGTGCAGGACTTTCAGGTCTCGTGGCCGCATACCTGCTGAGTGAGGCTGGCCGAAATGTTGTGGTGCTTGAGGGGGCTGACCGCATCGGTGGCCGCATCCACTCTGTCCGGAACGGTGACGGCCAGCACCTCGCAGACCTGGGGCCGACCTGGGTGTGGCCGCCCTATCAGCCGGTCGTAGCGCGCTGGCTGGAGCGGTTGAACATCAAATCCTTTGCGCAGTTTAACGACGGGCCGGCCATCATCGAGGGGTTCGGGGGCGGGCCGCGACGGCAACCTTTGCCGGGGCAGCATGGCATGGTGCGTCTGGAAGGCGGCCCGCAGATGCTGGTTGACCAGTTACAGAGCCGCATCCCCGATGGGGCGGTTCAACTGAACAACAGGGTCACGCGTGTCGAAGCGCTTGGCGATAGTTTGCAAGTGGGGCTTGATGACGCGTCTGAGATAACAGCTCGTCGCGTTGTTCTGGCGACACCACTGCGCGCGACGCAGGCTCGGGTGGAAATCCCGGGTCTCGGGCGCGACATGTCCGTTTTGATGAAATCCATGTCCACCTGGATGGCGGTTCAGGCCAAGGCAACGGTGCTCTACGAGAGCCCGTTCTGGCGCAAGGCAGGGCTGGCCGGACGCATTGCCAGCCAGACCGGTCCGATGGTCGAGGTGCATGACCACAGCCCCGAAGATGCCAACTACGGCGCATTGTTCGGCTTCGTGGGCTGGCCTCCGGATCTGCGTATGTCGGAGCCCGAGGCCTTGCGCGCGGCAGTTCTTGAGCAGCTCGTGCGCATTTTCGGCGCGGCGGCGGAAAACCCGCTTCAGATCAGGATCGAAGATTGGGCTGAGAATGACCTGATCTGCAGTCCGCAGGATCTGGCCGAGGTGCCGCAACATCCCGAGCCGGGGCCTGAGCTCCTGCGCCAGCCGCATCTGGACGGGCGGCTCTGGTTCGCGGTCTCGGAAACCTCGGAGCTGAGCACGGGCCTGATCGAGGGCGCCCTTCATGCCGGGCAGAGTACGGCCCAGAAGATCCTCGCGTCAGGGCAGTGATCCGGAGTTTGAAATGAAAAGGGCGGCCCCGAAGGGCCGCCCCTCACATAGATTAGCAGCTGCTTAAAGCATCATCTGGTAGCTGGCAGGCACATAGCGGAAACCACCCTCACCGCGGGTCTCGACATAGCCCATGCCCGGGAAAGGCATATGGTAACCGATGAACGGGATCTTGTCTGCGGCCAGCATGCCGAAGACCTGCTTACGGGTCGCGGCAGCGGCAGTCTTGTCCATGTCGAACTTAACTTCCCACTCGGGGTAGGCCAGCGACCATACGTAGTGGTTGGCAGTATCGGCGGTGATGACCAGTTGCTTGCCGCCACTGTCGAGCACGTAAACCATGTGACCAGGGGTGTGGCCGAAGGCGGCCATGCCGGTGATGCCCGAAGCCACTTCGCCACCATCACCGATAAAGCTCATCTTCTCGGCCAGCGGCTTTACCTTGGAGTTGAAGCGATCATTGTCGGCCTTCGCCCAGTTGTCGAATTCAGCCTGACCGGTCACGTAACGTGCGTTCTTGAACGTGGCAGAGCCATCTTCGCCTGTCAGGCCACCGATATGATCGCCATGCATGTGGGTCAGAACGATCACGTCGATATCATCGGCGGAGTAACCTGCGGCTTCCAGCGGTGCAGTGATGCCCGGAGCATTCAGGCCGGTGTCGAACAGGATCACTTCGTTGCCGGTGTTCACGACAGTGGGAGTGAAGAAGAACTGGGTCTTGTCAGTCGGCAGGAAGTTCTCGGCGCTGGCTGTGTTGAACTCTTCTTCGGACACGTTCATGCCGAAGATTTTTTGCGGCTCTTCGCGGGTTACAGAGCCGGCCAGCAGGGTGGAAACCTCAAGATCGCCCAGCTTGAAGCTGTTCTTGATGGCGTTCGGGGTCATGGTGGAGTGACCGTCAGCCAGCAAGGGGCCAGCGGTGGTGCCGGCAACGGCGGCAGCCAGCGGCGCGGCTGCGGCGGTTTGCAGCATCGTGCGGCGGGTCAGTTTTGGGCTCTTCGCGAACATTTGATTTCTCCAGTTCTTAGATCAAAAAAAAGGCGGGACGCCTGAAGCGACGTTGTCGCGGAGTTAGTCCGCTCTTGGCCCCTGACAAGGCGATGATCTGAGTTCTACTGCTGTGGTGTGACCTCAGGCCGCGGCTTTGCCGAGGCCCAGGATTTCGCGGGCCTGAGTAATCGTTGCTACAGGCCGCTCGTACTTCTCGCAAAGGGCCACGGTCCGTTCGACGAGCGCCGCGTTGGAGGGGGCCAGCGTCTGCCGATCAAGTTTGATATTATCCTCCAGCCCGGTCCGCGCGTGCCCGCCTTCTGCGATGCACCATTCATTGACCGTCAACTGGTAGCGCCCGATGCCCGCCGCGCACCATTCGGCATCCGGGACCAGACGCTCGACGGTCTTGATGTAGTAATCGAAGACATCGCGGTCGACTGGCATCGCGTTATTCACGCCGAGGACGAACTGGATATAGAGTGACCCCGGGATACGGCCGTCCCTGTTCATGGCAGCGGCCTGATGGATGTGGCTGAGATCGAAAGCCTCGATCTCCGGCTTGATGTTATAGGTCCGCATCTCGCTGGCGAGCCAGTCAATCAGATCGGGCGGGTTCTCGTAGACGCGGGTCGGAAAGTTGTTCGATCCGACCGTCAGGGACGCCATGTCGGGCTTGAGCGGCAGCATGCCGCCCCGCTCGTTGCCGGCACCGGACCGGCCGCCGGTCGAAAACTGGATAATCATGCCGGGGCAATGCTTTTTCACACCTTCCATGAGGCGTGCGAACTTCTCCGGGTCGGAGCTCACAGTGCCGTCGTCATTGCGAACGTGTGCATGGCAGATCGATGCGCCGGCCTCAAAAGCGGCCTGAGTGCTTTCAATCTGTTCTTCGACGGTGATCGGGACGGCGGGATTGTCCGCCTTCGTCGGCACCGATCCGGTGATCGCAACGCAGATGATACAGGGTTTGGTCATGGCAGGGCCTTCTGGATCTTGTTGAGCGTCTCACACAAAAGACGCGGCTGGGAGAGAAATGGTGAGTGCGAAGTTTCCAACTCGAAAATGTTCTCGGGGTCAAATTCTGCGGCCATTGTCTCTTGGTATTCAGGCGGAATCGTCTGGTCGTTCAGGGTCCTGATATAGTAACGCGGCATGCTTGTGGAGGCCGGCGATAGATCCAAGACGGTGTCCTGCGGTTCGATCGGCTGCGGGCAAAGCTGCGAGACCGCCCAGGATTGCGTTTCAGGTTCGACATCCTGAAAGAAGCATTCGGCGGCCCTGACAGGGTCGATCGTGTAGGCTTTCCTGTCGGAGGAGATGTTCAAGGCGCCTTTGAGCGGTTGGCTCGGCCCCGCTCGCCGCATGTCGACGAGAGACTGGCCCGGTGTGGGCACATATGCACACAGGTAAACCAGTGCGCTGATCTTCTCAGGCGCTTTTTCCGCAGCGGCCGTGATTGGGAATCCGGCCATAGAATGGCCGACCAGAACGACCGGGCGATCGATCGCATCAAGAATGGCATCGGCGTAGTCGTCGAGGCTGACCTTCTCAGCCGGGGACCTGTCCGCTCCGTGGGAGGGCAGATCAATCGAGCGGGCGGAATGGCCAAGCTCCTCCATCAAAGGCAGCACATCGCGCCAGCACCATGCCCCGTGGCATGAACCGTGAATAAACAGAAAGTCTGACATCAGATATCGAAGAAGATGGTTTCGTTCGGACCCTGAAGGTGAATGTCGAAGCGGTAGACACCATCTTTCTCGCGACCGGCCAGAAGCGTCGGGATCCGGTTCCTATGCTCGATCCGCGAGAGGATCGGGTCCTCGGAATTGGCGCTGGCTTCATCCTCGAAATAGATCCGTGTCTGCAGCCCGATATTGATTCCGCGCGCCACGATCCAGACCGAGATATGCGGTGCCTGCAAACGCCCATCGGGATAGGGAACACGTCCGGGCTTGATCGTTTCAAAGGTGAAGGCGCCGGTTGTCATGTCACTCGCGCAACGGCCCCAGCCGGTGAAATTCGGATCTGCGATGCCGCGTGTTTCCTGCGGTGAATTGTGGAGGCCATCGGCATCGGCCTGCCAGATCTCGACCAGCGCATCGGTCAATGCGGTGCCCGTGCCGTCAAAGATTGTCCCCGTGACCGTGATCTCCTCACCCTTGACCGGGCCAGTTTTCATAACGTTGCCAAGATCGGCTTCGTATACGTCAATGCCGGTGAAACCCGGGGTGCATCCGATATGAACGTAAGGACCGGCGGTCTGCGAAGGGGTCTCCCGCACGCGTTTCAGCTCCTGTGTCATCTAGCTGCCCTCCGGACGGTTCTCGAAGAAAGTCTGATACCGCCCGCGGAGCACGATGTCGAACTTGTAGGCAAGACTGTCCATCGGGATGGCCCTTCCCATATCGAGCGGGGCGATCAGGGAGCTGACGGCATCGGGATCGGTGATCGCGCCAACGATGGGACAGCGCGCGATCAGCGGGTCGCCCTCGAAATACAATTGGGTGATCAGGCGTTGCGCGAAGGCCTGTCCAAAGACCGAGAAGTGGATATGGGCGGGGCGCCAGTCATTGGGGCCATTGGGCCACGGATACGCGCCCGGCATGATCGTGTGGAATGCGTAATTGCCCTGGGCATCGGTGAGGGTCCGTCCGCAGCCGCCGAAATTCGGATCGAGCGGTGCGAGATAGCTTTCCTTTTTGTGCCTATAGCGACCGCCCGCATTCGCCTGCCAGATTTCCACGAGCGCACCGGCAACCCCGCGCGCGTTCTCGTCCACGACCCGTCCGTGCACGATGATCCTGGGGCCAATCGCGCTTTCGCCGTCTTTCGCAAAATTATGGATCAGGTCCGTATCGCCCTCGGACAGGTGGCCATGGCCGAAAACGGGGCCTGTTTCCTCGCTCAGGGTTGTCGGGAAGGACAGAAGAGCCGCCTGTGGTGACCGCTTGACGGTTGTTTTGTAGGCCGGGGTCAGAGCCGCAGGTTGCCATGCACGGTCACGCGGCAGGTAGCCCCCCGCTTTGCCTGTGTCATTCTCCGCCATCGCTGGCCTCCATCTCGGCGAAAGTGGCTTTGGCGAGCTTTATGGCGTGGTTGGCTTTCGGCACACCGGCATAAATCGCGACGTGCTGGAAAGCTTCCATGATGTCCTGTTGGCTCGCTCCGGTATTGGCGGTGGCCCGGACATGCATCGGGATTTCCTCGAAATTCCCGGTGGCGGCCAGAAGAGCCAGCGTCAGCATCGAGCGTTCCCGGCGTGATATACCGTCGCCGCTCCAGACCGTTCCCCATGCGGTTTCGGTGATCATGGTCTGAAAGGGCGTATCAAATGCTGTCTTGCTCGCCTCGGCCCGGTCCACATGAGCGTCTCCCAAGACTTCTCGTCGGGTTTTCATACCTTGTTCAAAGCGGTCCGTCATAGGTCGACCCTCTTTTGTGACGCCGGCCAAGTCTCACCCCGAGGGGCGTGGCCAAGTGTTGTTCAGAGCGACTGCGCTGCTGCCGTCAGGCCGACCTCCAGAGCAGAAAGCATCGTGTCGATTTGCGTTTGGGTAATTATGAGAGGCGGCGACATCAACAAGTTATTTCCACCGACCCGTACCATGGCGCCAGCCTCATAGGTCGCATTGAAGGCCGTCGCGAGGATCTCGGGGCTGGCGGCTGTCTTGGCCTTTTGGTCGGTGACGAGTTCCAATGCGCTCATGAGGCCCTCGCCGCCGCGCACATCCCCGACGATCTCGTGTTTTTCCGCGAGTTTCTTGAGACCCGCGAACAGATCGTCGCCGCGTAGCGCGGCATTTTCGTTGATTTTCATCCTCTGGCTCTCGCGGATACAGGCGAGTGCCGCAGCTGAGCCGACCGGATGAGCCGAGTAGGTGTAGCCGTGGAAAATACTGGCTGTGGCGGCATCTCCGTTCTCGAAGACTTCGGCGAAGGCCTCGCTCACCATACATGCGCCGAACGGGAAGTAGCCGGAGGTGATGCCCTTGGCCATCGTCATCAGGTCGGGTTTGACGCCAAAATGGCGTGATCCGCTCCAATCCCCGGTGCGGCCATAACCGGTGATCACCTCATCCGCGATCATGAGAATACCGTAGCGGTCACAGACGTCCCGCATCTTTGGCATGAAAGAGGCAGGCGGAACGATCACACCACCCGCGCCCTGGATGGGCTCCATGATGAAGGCTGCGATCGTATCCGCGCCCTGAAACTCGATCTCATCCACCGCGGCAGCTACGCATAAATCCGCAAGGCGATCCGGATCCGTTTCATCAAACGGGTTTCGATACGCATAGGGGGAGGGCAAGTGAAAGCAGCCTGGCAGGAGGGGCTCGTAGTTGATCCGGAAGCGGTTGTTGCCGTTTACCGAGGCACCGCCGAAATGGGTCCCGTGATAGCCCTTCTTCAGGGACAGGAACTTGGTCCGGCCGGGATTGCCCTTGATCTTGTGATACTGCCGGCAAAGGCGCAGCGCCGTCTCTACGGCGTCAGACCCACCCGAGGTGAAGAACGCGCGCGCCATGCCGTCAGGGGCGAACATCTCGCGCAGCTCGTAGCTGAGTTCAATGGCCGGCTCGTTCGTCGTCCCGGCAAAGGCGGAATAATAGGGAAGGCTCTGTAGCTGGTCCGCAATTGCTTTCTTTATGGGTTCACAGGAGTATCCGACGTTGACGCACCACAGCCCGCCGACACCGTCGACGACCTTATGCCCCTGTGCATCGGTGATCGTTGAGCCGTCAGCGCTGCTGATGATGCGCGGTGGATGATCGCGCATCGCGCCAGCGTGGCCCATAGGGTGCCACATATGGCGTGCATTGTTTTCCTGCAGGAAATTGGAATCTTTCATGGCAGCGCCTCCTTAG
>JABDPP010000273.1 GCA_013042765.1 Litoreibacter sp. | reverse complement strand
CGATTACACTTTGCCGACTGGCGTCGCTGTCCTGCTCGATCTTTATCTGAACCTAGCACGACCCATCCTCGAAAAGACGCCTTCGGAGTATCTTTTCCCGGCTCAGAACGGCGGACATAAACCCTCGGCGCACTTGAGCCGGCTCATCAAGGAAACTATCCTTGAGCACACCGGTCTTGTCATCAACGCGCACCTTTTCCGCAGCATCGCGGGCAAGATTCACAGCTTGGTGCAGCCGGGGGATTTCGTAACGCTAAGCCATGTGCTCAACAACTCGCTTCCGATGGCCATGAAAGCCTATGCTCAGTTCGAGCGGCAGTCCTCGCTGCAGCATTATCAGAACTCGCTGCAGGCCGCCCGGCGCGGAGGTGCCGCCTGATGCAAGCATCCAAAGGCCCAAAGCGACATCGTTTGAAGCTCAATGACTGGCCCGACGGCGACCGGGCAGCGTGGGAGGCGGCCTTGGCCCCGGGCGATCTGCTCGATGGCACCATGGGGGCTGCGCATCACTGGTGTGAGGACACACGCGATCATCGCCGGAAAGCCTATGGGCGCTGGCTCACCTCTCGGATCGCAGCCGGGGGATTTGATCCTGGAGTTGCGCCGACCTCCCGGATCACCCGCGATGCTGTCGGCGCCTATGTCCTGGAACTGCAGTTGCAGGTCGCCTCCTACACTGTGTGGGGATATATCGCGGGCTTGCACGCCGTCGCCATGGCGTTCGATCCTGATTCCGACTGGCGCTGGCTGCGCCGCGTCGTGGGCAAGCTCGAGGCAGCAGGACAGGACAGCAAGGAAAAGCACAGCCGCCTGCGTCCGGCCCCTGAGATCTTTGCCTGGGCCATCTCACGCTTGCAGGAGATTGAGCGAAATCCACCAAAACGCTTTGTCGATACTCATTACAGGGATGCCTTGATGATCGGTCTCCTGATCAAATGTCCCTCAATGCGGCTGCGGAACCTGACCGAGATCGAGATCGGGCGCCATCTGGTCCAGCGTTCAGATGGCTGGGACCTTCGGTTTCCTGGCCCAGAGATGAAGGCGCGCAAGCCGGTGGAAATGCGCGTGCCCGAGGTGCTGACCCAATATCTGGCGCGCTACCTCGACTGGCACCGCCCGGCTTTGCTAGATGGGGCTGCTTCCGACAGGCTATGGATAACGCAGTACGGCAAACCCATGACCAAGAGCACGGTCTTTTCCCGGATAAGCATTGCCACTGAGCGCGCCTTCGGAAAGCCCATCAACCCGCATCTGTTTCGTGATTGCGCCGTCACCTTTGTCGCCCTGAACGATCCCAAACATATTGGCATCGCAGCACCCATTCTGGGTCATACCGATCCGCGCACAACAGAGCGTCATTATATCCAGGCGCAGCAGATCGCAGCTGGGGCCAAATTACAGACATCGCTCCAAACCTTGCGTAAGCAACATGCGCCGTTTCAATATCGGCCTTTAGACCATGAGGAACCAAACACATGAAGGCTGTTATCTATGCACGGTATTCGACGGATCTGCAGAACCCGGCATCCATCGCGGATCAGGTCCGGAGTTGCCGCGAGCGGATCATTGCTGAGGGAGGAACAGTCGTCGAAGTTTATTCGGACGCCGCCATCAGTGGAGGATCAATGTCCGCGCGCGATGGCCTGCAAGCCCTCCTTGAAGATGCACGCCTCAGTCGGTTCGACACGGTAGTATCTGAAGCCCTGGACCGGCTAAGCCGAGATCAGGAGGACATCGCAGGGATATACAAGCGCCTGACCTACGCAGATGTGACTCTCACCACCCTCGCCGAAGGCGAGGTAAATGAACTGCACATCGGCCTCAAAGGCACAATGAACGCGCTCTTTTTGAAAGACCTGGCTCAGAAGACCCGACGAGGACTACGCGGCCGCATTGCGCAAGGTCTGTCCGGCGGCGGCAATTCCTATGGCTACCGTGTTGTGCGCCGGCTGCTGGCGGATGGCACGGCCGCGACCGGTGAGCGTGAGATTAAACCTGTGGAAGCCGAAGTTGTTGTGCGTATTTTCTCGGAATACGTCAGCGGAAGAT
>JABDPP010000268.1 GCA_013042765.1 Litoreibacter sp. | reverse complement strand
TCCTTGCACCACTTCCAGAAAAGAGCCCGACCATGACCGTCGTCATTCTGATCGGATCCGCGGTGATCGTCGCCACGATGGCGGTGGCCTCCGGCTCGTTCGAAATGGCCAATCGCGGGTTGCGCCGGCTCGAGGCGCTGTTTGAGCGCCGCGCGTGGCGGGGCACGTCCTTTGCTGTCCTGATCGCCGCGGTCCTGTGGATCCAGCTGGTCTTGTCGATCTCAATCTGGAGCTGGGCCCTGCTTTACCGCTATCTCGGCCTGTTCACCGACATCGAACCAGCGCTCTATTTCGCCATCGTGTCGTTTACCACGGTGGGTTACGGCGATCTGGTGCTCGATCCCGAATGGCGCCTGCTGGCGGGCATGACCGCGACCAACGGCCTACTGATCTTCGGGCTCTTCACCGCCTTCCTCGTGGATGTGGTCAAGGTGCTGCGCGCCAGCTAAGCGCCACTCTTAGCGCAGCGCGAACAGCAAAACCGCTGCCAGCAAGGCCAGGTTGACGAAGATCAGGGCCATCCACACACGCTGGCGCAGGGTCTTTCGGCGCAACGGGTCAATCATAATCAAACCTTTCCGACAGGATCCGGCCCGCGGGCGTGCCGCGCGCGAGAAGCGCCTCTTCCACCACGTCCATCATCGCCGTGGGACCGCATAGCACGAACAGCCAGTCACGGGCCTGCTCGGCGCTGACCTGATCGAAAATCAGACCGGCATCGATCCAGCCGGTCGGGCCTTCCCAGCCCTCGGGCGGCTGCGATAGCACATAAGTCACCTCACCGCCCTGCTCTGCCACCAAAGCGTCGATCTCGTCGCGGTGGATGATCTGCGTCGCCGCGCGGTTGCCATAGATCAGCTTGACGCCGCGCGGGTCTTTGCTCAGCGCCATCTGGCGCAGGATCGACAGGAGCGGCGACATGCCCACCCCGCCGCCGATCAGCACAATGCCCGGCGTATCGCGCCCCTCCACGGTGAGGCTGCCGAACGGCCCGTCCACATAGGCGCGCGTGCCCACCTGCAACTCCGACAGGCTGCGCGACCAGTCGCCCAACTCCTTGACGATAAACTCCAGCTCCGCCCCAACGCCCTTCCCCGGCGCCGAGCCCAGCGACAGCGGGTTTTCCTTGAGCGAAAAGGGGCTGTTGCCGGTATTGAGCCAGACGAACTGGCCCGCGAGAAACCGCAGCCCCGCATGGCCATCGGGCGCAAGGCCGATGCTCCACGTGCGCTCCGCGATCTTGTCCACGTGGCTCACCCGCCACGGCCGCGCAAGCTGGCCCAGCGGCTTGAGCAGGTAGACATAAACCAGTGAGCCGCAGGCCAGTCCTGTCAGCCCGATCCACAGGTAGGCCAGCTCCGGCTCGGCGCTGTAACGGCCCGCCTGCGTGGCGTGATGGAGCAGCGCGCCCGCGATCAGGGCCGCGCCGACTCCGTGCATCAACCGCCATGTCTCGTATTTGAAATCAAGCTGCTTGCGCCCGACCGCCAGCAACACCAAGGCGGGCAGCAGGACAAACGCGGCGATGCCGGAGGCCAGCGGCCAGAACTCCGCCGTGACCACCAGCTGGCGCGTGGGATCCCACGGCCGCGGCACGCCCGATGGCGTGAGGTAGAGGAACGGATGCAACAGCGCAAAGACGAGCGCAGTGCGCGCGGCCAACTGATGAACGCGCATCGTCACGTCCATCCCCACCCCCGACGTGATCGCCCGAAACCGCCCCGACAGGACGAACTCGATCAAGATCATCGAAAAGGCCATCAGGCCGAGGCCAGAGGCAATCTCGTCGCTAAGCGTGCGCGGCGGGCCACCATAGAGCCACGCCACGCCAAGCGGCAGCACCGCGACGACGACATAAAACAGGATCAAAAACAGCGCTTTCATAACGGCAGACTGGCGCAGGGAAGCGCCTGAGACCATGCGCTAAATCAATGTGCCATGAAAACGGGGCAATCGGCCTGGGCAAACATCGTCTGGGTGGTGCCACCAAACACCGCCTCGCGCAGCCGCGAATGCCCGTAAGCCCCCATCACCACCAGGTCCGCACCGGTTTCCCGCGCGCGTTCCTGAATGCAGGCGCCGATCTCCTTGCCGCCACTGGGATACTGCTGAACCGTCACCGCGCAGCCGTGATGGGTCAGCCACTTGGCCACGTCGGAGCCCGGGTTCTCGCCGTCCGTATACTCCCGCATATCCGGGTCGAAACAGGCTATGGTAACCGTATGCGCCTTCTTGAGCAGCGGCAGGCAGCTGTGCACCGCGCTGGCCGCAGGCCGGCTGGTATTCCATGCCACGAGCACATTGTCGGGCTGCAGCAGAGAAGTTGCCTGATCCCCGTTGAGCAACAAGCCCACCGGTGCCTCGAACAGCACCGCGTGAACGGCCTGCCGGAACGCCTCCGTCTCGCCCCGCAGATCGCCGGTCACGATCGCCATGTCGCACAAAAGCGCCCGCCGGGCGACGGCATCCGGGATCAGCGCTGGCTCACGACACACTGTCGAGACATCGCCGGAAACGTTCTCCCGCTTCAGCAAATCCTCGATCTCCTGCGCCCGCGTCTCCAGCTTGGCGCGCTCTGACTGGAACATCTCCTGCCACTCGTCGGACACCACCGCCGGCGAATAGGGCGTCGCACCATAGGCGTACAGCGGATAAAGCGGGGCCAAACCCACCACCAAAAACGCCAGATGCGCGCCAAGACCGCGCGCCCGCTCGACGATCACCGACAGCTCCGCGTCCGAGCCGTGCCTCCCGCACACAATCAGAATGGTCGCGTTTCGCATGTTCTCGTCCTCTCCTGCTGAACAACGCCTCCGGGCGCGTCTCAAAGTGATACGCGACAACCCGAAAACGTGAATTGACGTGCATCAAACCCATGCAAAAAGGCCCGCGACGTCTCCGCCGCGGGCCATTCTTTCGCGATATTCTGCCGGTCAGGCGGCGGCGTCGACCGCGCGGCCCGTCATCACCTTGGCGATATGGGCGCGGTAAGCGCCTGTGCCGTGCAGATCCGAGATCATGCCATCGCCGTCAAGCGACAGGTCCGCCAGCGCCCCGGCGGAGAAATCAGCGCTCAGCGCCGCTTCCGCCTCGGCCCAGCGGAACACGCCGTCTTCCGACGCGCCGGTGATCGCCACGCGTACGCCATCAGCAAATTTCGCCACGAACACACCGACGAGCGCAAAGCGCGACGCGGGTTGCACGAATTTCTGGTAATTCGCGGCCTCGGCAACCGGGAATTTCACCTCTGTGATGATCTCGCCCTCGTCCAGCGCCGTGCTGAACATGCCATCGAAGAAATCATCCGCCGCGATCTCGCGGGTGTTGGTGACGACCGTCGCGCCCGAGCCCAGAACGGCCGCCGGATAGCAGGCCGCCGGATCGTTATTGGCAAGGCTGCCGCCGATCGTCCCACGGTTACGCACCGCGGGATCCCCGATATGGGCGGCCAGACCGCTCAGCGCCGGGTAATTGCCATCGGCAGCCACCGCGGCGTGGGTGGTCGCACCACCGATGCAAAGCCGGCCCCCGTCATCCATGCAGATGCCGGTCATCTCGGAAATACCGGTCAGGCTGACCAGCGTCTCCGGGCTGGCAAGGCGCTGCTTGAGTGTCGGGATCAGGGTCTGACCGCCGCCCAGCGCCTGCGCGTCTTCATTGCCCAGCGCCGCCACCGCATCGGCGATGGTCGAG
>JABDPP010000250.1 GCA_013042765.1 Litoreibacter sp. | reverse complement strand
CGATTATGCCGAAGAGATGAAGAGCTGGCGGCGCTGGATACACCAGAACCCAGAGCTTCAGTTTGACTGTCACAAGACTGCGGAATTCGTCGTCGCGCGTCTGCGTGAGTTCGGCATCACGGAGATCCACAAAGGCATTGCCACAAGCGGCGTCGTGGCGATCATCGACGGGCAGGGAGACGGACCGACGCTGGGGCTGCGGGCGGACATGGACGCGCTGCCGATCACGGAAGGCACCGGTGCAGCTCATTCCTCCAGCGTGCCGGGCAAGATGCATGCCTGCGGCCATGACGGGCATACGACGATGCTGCTCGGCGCTGCGAAATACCTGGCCGAGACCCGCAACTTCTCAGGTCGGGTCGCTTTGATCTTCCAACCGGCGGAGGAAGCCGGCGGTGGCGGCGGTGTCATGGTCGAGGAGGGGATTATGGACCGTTTTGACATTGCGGAGGTCTACGCGCTGCACAACGCGCCGAACACACCGGCGGGGCATTTCTACACCGATCCGGGCCCGATCATGGCTGCGGTGGACGAGTTCATGATCACCGTGACCGGTGCGGGCGGGCATGCGGCCTATCCCCATGACGCGGTAGATCCGATCCCGGCGGCAGTCAGCCTTGTGCAGGCCTTCCAGACAATCGTCTCGCGCAACCATAAACCGACCCGGGATCTCGTCGTTTCGGTCACGCAGATCCATACCGGCACTGCCCACAATATCATCCCGGCCTCCACGTTCGTGGGTGGGACAGTGCGCAGTCTTGCGCCGGAGGATCGCGACATGGTCGAGCGCCGTATGGGTGAGATCGTGGCCGGTCACGAGGCAGCGTTCCGTGTGCAGATCGATTTCGACTACCAGCGCGACTACCCGGCGACAATCAATCACCCCGAGCAGACGGCTTTTGCCGTGGAGGTCGCACGCGAAATCGCGGGAGAGGCGGCCGTTGATCCGCAATCAGGACCCGAGATGGGGGCGGAGGATTTCGCCTATATGCTCGAGGCGCGTCCCGGGGCTTACCTGTTTATCGGGCAGGGAGAGACGGAGGTCTGTCACCACCCCGGTTATGATTTCAACGATGAGATCGCGCCGGTCGGGGCGAGCTTCTTTGCGCGTCTGGTGGAACGGGCTCAGCCGCCGCGCTGACCGGCTTGGCCCGGATCAGGCCAGCGTCTGGTAGCCTCGATTGCCGTATAGCAGTGGTGTGCCCTCGGCTTTGCTGATCTGGCGTACCGCGCCGATCATCACGTGATGGGTGCCGATGCGCTCGTCTGACAGCAGCGTGCAATCGAAACTGGCCAACGCCGAGGAAAGTGCCGGTGCCCCGGTGGTCAGAATGTTGAACGCCGCGACCGAAAACTTGTCGCCCCCCGAGGGCGCGCGCCCTGCGAAAACATTGGCAATCTCGGCCTGATCGGCGGCCAGAACGTTGACGCAGAAGCAGCGGTTCTCGAGGATCGCCGGCGCTGCAGAGGCCTCGTGATGAAGACACACCAGAAGTGTCGGCGCATCGCCATCGGCAGAGACGCTGGTCATGGCGGACACGGTCGCCCCGGCACGGCCGGCGGCAGGGCCGTCGGTCGTCACGATATTGACGGAAGAAACGAGTCCGCTCATCGCGTCGAGAAACTGGGTGCGAAGTGTCATTTGTCTTGCCTGTCTTGTCGTGCTGCGTCTGTGGCACCAAGCAAAGCTAGGTGCAAGGGCTGCATTGTCGATGGCCAATCGCCGGAGGGCGGTTTCGGGTCGCGGTCGGGACGGCCCGGCGTCACATAATTGACATGCAGGCTGGATATATCTCCGAGACCCGTCTATGTCGCTGATCGTTGGGTAAAGGACCCTTGGCATGAGCCATTCCGCAAGACGCGCCACGCGCGAGATCAGTTATGCACATTCCGCCAGATCGAAAGGCGGCCGGGCGCTGATCCGGGTGATGGAGAATGCCACCGGCCGCATTCGGATGATCAAACGTGCCGAAGGCTACGAGCACGATGTCGCGGGTGGCGCCAATTTCTGGAGCGTGATGGCACAGCGATACGGGCTGACCCTCGACGTGGTGGGCGGCTCGCTCGACAATATCCCGAAAACCGGCCCGCTGCTGACCATCGCCAATCACCCTTACGGGATTCTCGATGGCCTCATGATGGGCAAGATCCTCAGCGAGACCCGCGGCGATTTCCGCATTTTGGCTCACCGGGTGTTCCGCAAGGCCGAAGAAATAGACCGCGTCATCCTGCCGATTAATTTCGATGGCACCAAAGAAGCGGTGGCGGAAAACCTCAAGACACGGCGCGAGGCGCTCAGATACATGGGGCAGGGCGGCGCAATCGGGATCTTCCCGGGCGGCACCGTCTCGACCTCCTTCAAGCCCTTCGGGCGCCCGATGGATCCTGCTTGGCGGACCTTCACGGCCCGGCTTGTGTCGAAATCCGAGGCTGCCGTTGTCCCAATCTATTTTGACGGCGAAAACTCCCGCCGGTTCCAGATTGCAAGCCACGCTCACTACACGCTGCGCATGGCGCTTCTGATCAACGAGTTCAAACGCCGTGTCGATGAACCGGTGCGGATCGTGATCGGTGAGCCGATCGCGCGCAGCGAATTGAACAAATATGCCAATGACCCCAAGGCAATGATGGATTTTCTGCGCCGCGCCACATATGAGTTGTCACCCAGACCCTTAGGCTCCTATAGCTACGGGTACGAATTCGAGGAACAGCACCGAGACAAATCCCGAGACAAATCCCGGGACAAGTCCGGGGAAAAGAACCGGGGCAAGGGCAAGGACATCAGCGTGGATCGCGTGAAACTCACACGTAAGGTCAAGAACAGGCTGAAAACCAGGCTCGGTGACCGGGACAGGTAGGCAGGGACAATGGCCGTCGGAATTTTTGACAGCGGGCTGGGCGGGCTGACCGTCTATGAGCGGGTCGCAGCACGGCTTCCGGACCTGCCGCTCTGCTATTTTGGCGACAACGCCCACACGCCATACGGTGTCCGCGATCCTGAAGATATCTACAGTCTGACCTGCCAGGGGGTCGAACGGCTCTGGGAGGAAGGCTGTAGCCTCGTGATTCTCGCCTGTAATACCGCCTCTGCAGCGGCGCTGCGGCGGATGCAGGAATCTTGGGTGCCCACCGACAAGCGCGTGCTTGGTGTCTTCGTGCCGCTGATCGAGGCCCTGACCGAACGGCACTGGGGCGACAATTCCCCGCCGCGCGAGGTCGCCGTCAAGCACGTGGCGCTCTTTGCCACGCCTGCCACCGTCTCGTCGCGGGCCTTCCAGCGCGAGCTGGCCTTCCGGGCCATCGGGGTCGATGTGGAGGCGCAGCCTTGTGGTGGTGTCGTTGACGCGATCGAGGATGGCGACGAGATGCTGGCCGAAGCGCTGGTTCGCTCCCATGTGGAGGCTCTAACGCGCCGTATGCCCAACCCCGAGGCCGCAATCTTAGGCTGTACTCATTACCCGCTGATGGAAAAAACCTTTCAGGATGCGCTCGGGCCTGATGTGCAGGTCTACTGCCAGGCCAGCCTCGTGGCTGACAGCCTTGCTGACTACCTGCAGCGCCACCCCGACATGCGCGGAACCGGCACCAAGTCGGTTTTCCTGACCACGGGCAACCCCGCGCAGGTCTCCGACAAGGCCACGCAGTTCCTGCGACGAAAGATCGAGTTCCAGGCCGCGTGATTGCGGGCTGGCCCGCTTTGATCTAAACCCGCCCAGACATTCGAAGAGACAGACCTATGACCTATAAAATCGCCATTCTCGGCGCCTCCGGCTATACCGGGGCGGAACTTGTCCGGCTGATCGCCACGCATCCGGACCTCAAGATCGCGGCCCTGAGCGCCGACCGCAAGGCCGGGCTCGACATGGGCGCGGTGTTCCCCCATCTGCGCCACCTTGACCTGCCGACGCTGGCCCGGATCGACGAGATCGATTTCTCCGGCATCGACCTGTGTTTCTGTGCGTTGCCTCACAAGACCTCGCAAGACGTGATCCGTAAGTTGCCGAAAACGCTCAAGATCGTCGATCTGAGCGCTGATTTCCGGCTGCGCGATCCGGCGGAATACGAGAAATGGTATGGCAACCCGCACAGCGCGCTGGAACAGCAGGGGGAGGCTGTCTACGGCCTGACCGAGTTCTACCGCGACCAGATCAGGAACGCGCGGCTTGTGGCTGGCACCGGCTGCAACGCGGCCACGGGTCAGTTTGCGCTTCGCCCGCTGATTGCCGCCGGGGTCATCGATCTGGACGAGATCATCATAGATCTCAAGACCGGCGTCTCCGGCGCGGGTCGGTCGCTGAAGGAAAACCTGCTTCACGCGGAATTGTCTGAAGGCTCCCATGCTTATGCCATTGGCGGCACGCACCGCCATCTGGCCGAGTTCGATCAGGAGTTCTCCGCGGTCGCTGGACGTCCGGTCAAGGTGCAGTTCACCCCGCACCTTTTGCCTGCCAATCGCGGAATCCTTGCCACGGTTTACGTGAAGGGTGATCCGCAAGCCGTTTATTCTGCGCTGGAAAACGCCTATGAGGGCGAACCCTTCGTCATCATGTGCCCGTTTGGCGAGGCTCCGTCGACGCGCCACGTCCGCGGCTCGAACTTCGTGCATATCGGCGTCGCTGGTGACCGGATCGAAGGTCGCGCCATCGTGGTGGCCGCGCTGGACAACCTGACCAAAGGATCTTCTGGCCAAGCATTGCAAAATGCGAATTTGATGTTAGGTCTGGAAGAGACCGCGGGCCTGATGCTGGCGCCGGTCTTTCCGTAGTCTAGGCAATCCGGGAGGTCCCGATGAAAGGTTTGAAAAAGCAGCGTCGGATCCAGATCATTCTGGTGACAGCGGTGGCACTTCTGATCTCCACGGGTCTGATCGGCTATGCGCTGCAAGACGGGATTAACTTCTTCCGCTCGCCCACGCAAGTGGCCGAGGCGCCGCCCGCCCCGACGGAAACCTTCCGCATTGGCGGGCTGGTCGAGGAAGGCAGTATCCAGATCGGCGATGATGACCGGATCACCTTCGTTGTGACTGACGGCAACGAGTCGATCGAGGTCAGCTATCTAGGCGTTCTGCCCGATCTCTTCTCGGAAGGTGAAGGTATGGTCGGCACCGGTAAGTACATTGACGGTGTCTTTCAAGCCTCTGAAATTCTGGCAAAACACGACGAAACCTACATGCCGGTTGAAGTGATCGACGCGCTCAAGGAACAGGGCGTCTACCAGGAACCGAGCGGCAGTTAAGGACTAACTTAACCCTCTGCACCCAGCCTCTGCCGGATATTTCTGGCGGAGATCTCCTGTGCAGACAGTTACCGACATTGCAGATCAGATCCTGCACCGCGAGGGCGGTTTCGTGAATGATCCGGATGACCCCGGTGGCGCTACCAAGCACGGGGTGAGCCTCTACACGATGCGCCGGTTGGGCTTCGATCTGAACGGGGACGGCCGGATCGATCGGGCAGATGTACAGGCGCTGGATCTCGATCGTGCGCGCCAGATTTTCATCGATCACTACTATACCGCGGCGCGCATCGACGCGCTGCCGGAGGCGCTGCAGCCGAGTGTTTTTGACATGTCGGTCAATGCCGGCAGCAACGCGATCCGTATTTTGCAAGATCTTTTCAACGACATGGGGCACGATCTTATCGTGGATGGCCGGATCGGTCCGCAGACCATCCGCGCGGCCCATGCCACATGGCACGACGCCCCAGATCATCTGATCGATGCCTACGGGATCGCACGCCGCAACTACTATTACCGTCTGGCGGACCGCCGGCCGGCCTCCCGCAAATTCGCGCGCCGCCGCGATGGTGGCAAGGGCGGCTGGATCCGCCGCGCCGAGGAATTCATATCGCCGCGCTTCCATTTCAGCGCATCGGATCATCTTGAGAGGACAGCAACATGGGGATAATCGGCAACCTTCTGGCCGGTGGCGGCGTGCGCGGCGTGGGACAGGCCATCGAGGGCGTCGCGGGCGCATTCCGGCCCAATGCCAACAAACAGCTTGAACTGGAGCATGAGGCCTTCCGTGCGGCCCTCGGCCAGTTCGGCGCCGAGTTTGCCAAGACCGGTCCCGGCGCATTCGACCGGTTCGTCAATGCCTTGAACCGCTTGCCGCGCCCGCTTCTGGCCTTTTCCACGCTTGGGCTTTTCGGTTTCGCGATGGCGGACCCGGACGCCTTCTCGCGACGCATGGTCGGGCTTGAGAGGGTGCCCGAGCCGCTCTGGTGGCTTTTGGGGGCGATCGTGAGCTTCTACTTCGGCGCGCGGGAGCTGCACTACGCCCGCTCGCCCCGGCGGTCCGGGGAGG
>JABDPP010000244.1 GCA_013042765.1 Litoreibacter sp. | reverse complement strand
GTAATAGTCAGTCGAGGAGGCGAACTCATACTCGAAGCCCAACTGGTCGAGGAACGTCTGCAGACGCGCGTTATTGTGGCGCCCGAAACTGTCATGGGTGCCGAACGGATCGCGCACCTTGGTCAGGGGCAGGTTCAGATATTCCTGCAACTCATCCTGCATTGGGACGTTGCCGGGAACCTTGCGAAACCCATCCATGTCATCGGAAAAGCAGATCAGTTTGGTCGGAATATCGCTCAGGATTTCGAACGCGCGACGTACCATCGTGGTGCGCGCCACTTCGCCAAACGTGCCAATATGGGGCAGCCCGGAGGGGCCGTAGCCGGTTTGAAAAAGCACATAGCCCTTCTCCGGCGCGCCGTTCTGATAGCGTTTGAGAACCCGGCGTGCCTCTTCAAAGGGCCAGGCTTTCGAGTTCATCGCTTCAGAGCGCATATCGGACATAAGATTTTCCCAAGAAACAGGGGCCGGCATCACTTATGCCGACCGGAGGGTGCTACCTATTGTGCAAGTGCCTGCGCGTCAATATTCTGCACTCCAACAGCCTGTCGACAGGAGACCCCCCAATGCCCACAGATGACGTCCTCTCTCCTCAAGACAGCCTCGTGGCCATCATGATCGCCGTGTCGATGTCGGACGCGAACGTCCGGACCGCGGAGTTGCTGACGATTCAGCAGGTGATCCACCACCTGCCGATTTTTGCCGAATACGATGTCGACCGGATCACCAAGATCGCCCAGCTGACCGTCGATCTGTTCGAAGAAGAAGACGGGCTCGATGCGCTGTTTGGCCTGATCCGGGGCAGCCTGCCGCCGCATTTGAACGAAACGGCATATGCGTTGGCCTGCGACGTGGCGGCGGCGGATGCCCATGCCGGACAGCCGGAACTGCGTCTGCTCGAAGAAATCCGCTACGAGTTAAACATCGACATGCTGCACGCCGCCGCCATCGAACGCGGCGCCCGCGCCCGCCACATGACATTGTGATCACACCCGCACTGATTGCCGTCCGGGTTTAGTTCATGAACAACGTCTCGGTCAGTTGACGTGACGCCTCCAGCATCAGGCCCTTTTTCGAAAGCGCGTCTTCGAGACTGATCCGCTGCACGGGTCCGTGGAAAGCCAGCGAGGCGCAGTAATGGCCCTTGCTGTCTAGGACAGGAACCGCGATGGCCACCATGCCTTCCAGGAATTCTTCGTTGTCGAGTGCATAGCCCTGCTTGGCGATTTTCTGAAGTTCCATGAGCAGTTTCTCGGGCTGGGTAATGGTTCCGGGCGTGCTTGCGTCAAGCTGCATCACCTGAACGATCCGCTTGCGTTCCGCCCGTGGCAGGCTGGCAAGATAGGTCTTGCCACTCGCGGTGCAATGAAACGGCACATGGGAGCCAACAGGGAGCTGAATGCGAAAGGCCCAGTTGGTTTCCACCCGGTCGTGATAGGCCATGCCACGGTCTTCGGGCACGAGGAAGTTGATCGTCTCGCCGATATTCTGTGCCAGGTTGCGCAGGATCTGGTGACGCAGGACGTGCGCGGACGAGGCATGGAGAATGCCTGACGCCATGCTGCGGCAGCGTCGCCCGGGTCGGAAACCGCGCCCGGACTCGTCATTGACCAGAAACCCCTCCTCCAGAAGCGTGTTGCAGAGCCGGTGCATGGTCTGTTTGCCCAGCCCGACGGCGCGCCCGATCTCGGCGGAGGTCATCGGATCGGTGGAATGCCCTAAGGTTTCCAGAATCAAGAGCGTTCGCAGGTTGGTCGGAATGCGTTGGGTTTCGGTCATGATGATGCCGTCAGATTCTTCTTGTCAGGTTAAGATTAACATGTTTCGATCAAATAACGAGACCGAAAGTCTCATTTTTTGATAAACACGCGCTTTTGGGAGGAAGTGAGTGGATTTCGACTTCATCGTTATCGGCGCAGGTTCAGCAGGATGTGTTCTGGCGAACCGTCTCTCGGCGAGCGGGACCTATTCCGTTGCGCTGGTCGAGGCGGGTGGAAAGGACACCTATCCGTGGATCCACATCCCGGTCGGATATTTCAAGACGATGGGGAACCCCAAAACCGATTGGGGATACATGACCGAGCCTGATCCCGGCTTGAACGGCCGCGCGATCAAGTGGCCGCGCGGCAAGGTGCTGGGCGGGTCCAGTTCGATCAACGGGCTTTTGTACGTGCGCGGCCAGGCGCAGGACTACGATGGCTGGCGGCAATTGGGAAACACTGGCTGGGCCTGGGAGGACGTGCTGCCCCTGTTCAAGCGGGCCGAGAGCTTTGAGCGGGGCGGCAGCGACATTCGCGGCGGAGACGGCCCGCTTTCGGTGTCCGACACGACCGTGACCCGCAAGGTTGTCGACCATTGGGTCGAAGCGGCGGTCAATGCCGGCTACCCCGAAAACCCTGACTATAACGGGGTCAACCAGGAGGGCGTCGGCCTGTTTCAGCTGACCACCCGCAACGGGCGCCGTTGTTCCTCCGCAGTGGCCTATCTTAACCCGGCCAAGAGTCGCTCCAATCTGACGGTTTTCACGAAGACCGCGGTCGAGAAGATCACCTTCGACGGCAAGCGCGCGACCGGGATCGTTGCAAATCGCGATGGCCAGACGGTTACGATGACGGCCCGGCGCGAGATCATCGTGTCGGCCGGGGCGCTCGCCTCGCCGCAGCTCTTGATGGTTTCGGGCATCGGGCCGGGCGATCAGTTGCGCCAGCATGGCATCGATGTGCTGCATGAAAGCGAAGGAGTGGGGCAAAACCTGCAAGATCATCTGCAGGCCCGTCCGGTTTACAAATGTTGCGTCTCGACCATCAACACCGAGATCAACAATATCTTCAAGCAAGGCCTGATCGCGCTGCGCTATGCCGCCACGCGTTCGGGGCCGATGGCCATGGCCGCAAGCCTCGGCACCGGGTTCCTGAAAACCCGCGAGGATCTCGAGGCGCCCGATATTCAATTCCACGTCCAGCCCTTCAGCACCGACACGCTGGGGACCGAGGCGCATTCCTTCGATGCGTTCACCGCGAGCGTGCTGCAACTGCGCCCGGAAAGTGCGGGCCATCTGGAGCTGTCCTCCCCCCACATGCGTGATTACCCCAAGATCCACCCGAACTACCTCGCCACGAAAACCGATTGCGACACCTTGGTGGAGGGCATCCGGGTTGCGCGGCGCATATCGCGGCAGTCTCCGCTGAGCGGCATCGTGACCGAGGAACATGCACCCGGCGCACAGATGCCGGATGATGATTACGACGCGATCCTGAACTGGGCCCGCGACACGGCGACGACGATCTATCACCCCACCGGAACCTGCAAGATGGGACAGGATGGCATGGCCGTGGTCGACGAGCGTCTGCGGGTGCGCGGTGTTGAGGGGGTCAGGGTGGCGGATGCCTCGATCATGCCGATGATCGTCTCGGGCAACACCAACGCGCCGTGCATCATGATCGGGGAAAAAGCATCCGATCTGGTTCTGGAGGACGCTAGATGATCGATACAGCACTGGATTTCGGCAAGATCATTATCGCCGACCTGATCCTGTCGGGGGACAACGCCCTGATCATCGGGATGGCGGCCTCCGGGTTGTCGCCGGCCCTGCGGGCCCGGGCGATCCTTTACGGGATGATCATCGCGGCGGTGTTGAGGATCGTTTTTGCCGTCGTTGCCACCAAGCTTCTGGTCATTCCGGGGCTGCTCTTTATTGGCGCGCTTTTGCTCTTCTGGGTGTGTTGGCGCCTGTATTCCGAGATCCGAGCAGGCATCGACGAACAGGCGGAACGCGCGCTGGAAGCGGCGGGACATGCGGACGAAGGCTATACCGGGCCACCGCGACGCACCATGTTGTCGGCCCTGATTTCGATCACGATCGCGGATGTTTCGATGTCGCTCGACAACGTGCTGGCCGTGGCCGCGATCGCCGATGGCGACACGACGATGCTGGTCTTCGGGTTGGGTCTGGCGATCCTGCTGATGGCCTTTGCCGCGACCATGATAATGAAACTGTTGACGCATTACCCCTGGATTTCCTGGCTGGGACTGGTCGTGCTGATCTACGTCGCCGGCGAGATGATGTTCAGGGGCGTCTTTGATGCAACCAACGGGATCGGACCGATGCTGGGATGGATAGAAGGGTATGATCTCGGAAAGCATCATTAGGGAGAGATAAGGAATTCAACGGCGGGAGACCGCCAGAGTTGAAGAAAGGGTTGCAAAGTACGCCTTCGCTGCGTGGCCCAAAATCAAGAAATGAAGGCTTCGGACCTTAAGGGAGGACCAAATGTTCAACTTGAAGACACTGACCTCTGGTGTTGCGGCAACAGCCGTGGGACTGAGTCTGGCCGTATCGTCGGCCGTTGCGGAAACGAAAATCCGCGTACAATCCGTGATCCCGTCCAGCGCGGACGAGATCGTGATGCTGAAGGACTTTGCAGCAGACGTTGCTGCTCTGACCGATGGCGAAGTGATGATCGAAGTTCTGCCGGCAGGCTCCGTTGTGGGCGTGCAGGAGACACTCGACGCCGTTGATGCCGGCCTGATCGAAGGCGGTTTTGCCTGGACGCACTACTGGTCCGGTAAGCATCCGGCCGCCATGCTCTTCGGCTCCCCTGTTGCAGGCGGTGGCGTCGGCATGGACAACATCGCGTTCATGTCCTGGTTCCTGGCCGCTGGCGGCAAGGAGCTCTACGAGCAGCTCTGGGATGAAATGGGCGTCAACGTTGTGGGCTTCATGCTGCAGCCCGTTGGTCCAGAAGCCCTGGGTTGGTTCAAGG
>JABDPP010000243.1 GCA_013042765.1 Litoreibacter sp. | reverse complement strand
GCGCACAAACTTGGCACGCACCCATCATGCAAGCGATGGACCGTTTGGAACTGATCCTGCTGGTGGGTGGCTATGCCCAGAAATGGCACCTTGGCGACGCCGCGAAGGGCGGGGTGACCCGTACGGTTGCAAACTGGCGCGACTTTGCGCCCCGCATCTTTCCCTTGCCGCACCCGTCCTGGCGCAATACGGCATGGCTGAAACGAAACCCGTGGTTCACGGATGAGCTGTTGCCCGTTCTCAAGACCACCGTGCAGAGCGCTTTGTCCAGATGACCGATACCCCCCTCGACCGCGCCCATATGGCCATGGAAGCAGCGCCCACAGACGATGCCGCGCGGCTGGGCTTCTACGAACGCCTCGCCGACAGCGAACTGTTCCTTTTGCTCGAGACGGAAGCCGAGGGCGCAGAGATCCATCCCGCTGTCTTCGAGCTGGAAGAGGTCGCCTGCGTTCTTGCCTTCGACCGCGAGGAACGCCTTGCGGAGTTCACCATCAGCCCGGCCCCTTTCGTAGCTCTCTCCGGGCGCAGTCTGGCAGAAATGCTTGCCGGACAAGGCCTCGGGCTGGGGGTCAACCTCGGCGTAGCGCCATCTTCGATCCTGCTTCCCGCCGAAGCGGTTGCATGGCTGCACGAGACCCTCAGTCACGGTCCAGAAGAGGTTGAAGCGAGGCCGCTGGAGATCTTGCCCCCCTCCGGCCTGACCGACGGCCTGGTGACCGCGCTCGACCAGAAACTCGCGACGGCTGCAGGGCTCGCCAAGTTCGCCTATCTCGCGAGGGTAGAATATTCCGGCGGTTGGACGAGCCATATGCTTGCTTTCATCGATCCGGTTCCGGGCGCCGAAGTTGCCTTGGCACAGGCCGGGAACGAAGCCCTGCTCTTTAGTGGGATCGAAGCAGGCCAGATGGATGTCAGCTTTTTCGACGCCTCCGACCCAATGGCCGCGCGTCTGGCCCGTGTTGGCTTGCGGTTTGACTTGCCGGAGGCTCCGAAAAGCGCGCCGCGGGATCGCCCCGCTCCCGGAAGCAATCCGGAAAAACCGCCCATCTTGCGCTAGCTCGCGTCAGTAACCCGCTTTGCGATCCACGACGTGGACGAAGGGCTCTCCCGCCTCACCCCGGCGAACATTCTCGGCAATCACCTGACTGGCCGAGATGGGGCGGGTTTCCGAAGCGATGTGGGGTGTGACCGTCACCGATCTATGTGCCCAGAAAGGATGCTCGGGCGGCAACGGCTCAACCCGGAACACATCGAGCGTTGCGTGACCGATATGACCACGGTCGAGCGCATCCAGCAGCGCCTCATCATCGATCAGCGGCCCGCGACCAGGATTGATGATCATCGCACCGCGCGGCATCGCGGCCAGTGTCTCCGCATTCAAGGTATTCGTTGTGCCTTCGGTCAGCGGAAGGAGCAGAATGAGGATCTCCGAGGTCGCAAGCACCTCCTGCAATCCGCTTTCTCCTGAATGACAGGTAATCCCATCAATATCCTTTTGTGTCCTACTCCATCCAGATACCTCGAACCTGAGCGTGATCAGGGCCTCTGCGCAGGCCTGCCCCAAAGCCCCAAGTCCCAGGATCCCAACGCGGCGATCACGCGCAAGCGGCGGCACACGCCCCCCACGCCAGACGCCGTCCTGGCCGTGAATATGCGCATCGATGCCGAGGTGGTGGCGCAGCGTGTGCCCGACTACCCACTCGACCATGCCTTCGGTCAAACCGAAATCTACCATCCGGCAGAGCGGGACTTTCAGTGTTTCATTGCCAACCACGTCCTCGACACCGGCCCATAGATTCAACACGGCCTTGAGATTGGTATAGGGCCGGAAATCCGCAATCGGACCGTTTGGTGCGTAGACCATGTATTCCACGGCTTCGGCCGCAGCCTCGCGCATGAGATTGACGGAAAGCCCCGCCTCGGAAAAAGCCTGCTTGAGCGGCGCCTTGTAGGTTTCCCAACGATCGTCTCTGGCAGCAAATAAAACGTTGATCATAAGTTATCTTGGCCTGTGGATATGGGCACTCTGCAGAAGCCCGAACGCGAGAAGAAGGACCAGCATGGCAGAGCCGCCATAACTGACCAATGGCAAGGGCACTCCTACTACAGGTGCCAGCCCCATGACCATCGACATATTCACGGCAAAAAACAGGAAGAAGGTCAGCGCGATCCCAAGCGTCAGAAGGGACGCAAACCGGTCCTTGTTCTGAATGGCTGAGATGACGCAAAAGATAACCACGCCCACATAAAGTGCCAGCAGCGAGACCCCCCCGATAAAACCGAATTCCTCGGCCAACGTCGTGAAAATGAAATCGGTATGTTTTTCGGGCAGGAAGTTCAGCCGGGACTGTGTTCCCTGCATATACCCGCGCCCGGTCCATCCGCCAGAGCCCAGCGCGATCTTGGACTGCGTGATGTGGTAGCCAGCGCCCAGTGGATCACTGGACGGATCGAGAAAAGTATCGATGCGGCGATATTGGTAGTCTTTCAGGAGTTGCCACTCGGCGCCACGGCTCTTGAACACCGCGCCCACGACACCCACGCCCGCGCTAATCACAGCCGCAAAATACGCCCAGTGGACCCCGGCAAGAAACATCAGCCCACCGCCACCAAAGACCAGCAGTAGCGCCGTTCCCAGATCGGGCTGACGGAGCGTCAGGAAGACCGGGAGTGCCACGACCGCCACCGGGATCAAGACCCAAAGCGGATTCGATACCTTCTTGATATCCAGCCAGTCGTAATAGGCCGCGAGAAACATGACCAAGGTGATCTTGGTCAATTCCGAGGGTTGCAGCCGCATGAAGCCGAGATCGATCCAGCGCTGTGCACCCATTCCGGTAACGCCAAAAAACTCCACGACGACAAGCAGGGCCACACTGATCGCATAAGCGAGGCCCGCGATGTTTCGCAGAAACCAGATCGGGATCATGGCCACCATGAACATCAGTGCCATTCCAAGTGCAAACCGCTTCATCTGAGGTTCCGCCCAAGGCGATAGGGACCCACCGGCAACTGAATACAGCATCAAAAAGCCGACGCTGGCGATGGCCGATAGCAGAAGAATCACCGGCCAGTTCAGGTAGAGGATTTTCGAGAACCCGCTGGGAACCGATTTTACAGAATATTGCAGGTAACTCATGCCTGCGAGCCCTTCAGCCCTGGTTGGTCGAGCGGACGCAATTCCAATTCTTCAAGCGCGGATTCGATCCGATTGCGCTGCGCCGTCGGGTAGGCAGACAAGGGCGGCATGCCGCCGGTCTGCGCCGCCAGCATGACATCGCGAGCAATTGGCGCCGCGGCACGGGAGCCGCCCCCGCCATGCTCGACCACGACCGAAACCGCATACTTTGGATTGTCATAGGGTGCATACCCGACAAAGAGGGCGTGGTCGCGCCGTTCCCAAGGCAGATCTTCGTTTCGAAAGACACCGCGCGCGCGTTCTGCCGCGGTAATATTGCGCACCTGGCTTGTCCCGGTTTTTCCGGCCATCCTCAGAGATTTCTCCGCGATCCGGTTACTGAAGGCCGTACCACGTTGCTCATTGCTGACGGCGAACATTCCGTCCTGAACATAGCCGATGGAACTGGTGCTCAATCCCAGTGGTTCGCTCTGCACCTGCGGCATCTCGCGATCTCCGACCGAACGGATCAAACGCGGGACCACGGCCCTGTTTGTCGCAATGCGAGCCGTCATAACTGCAAGCTGCAAGGGTGAGGCCAGAACATACCCCTGGCCAATCCCAACGTTCAGGCTGTCACCGATCACCCATTCCGCGCCACGGTTCTCGCGCTTCCAGGCCTTCGTCGGCGCAAGCCCTTCTGCCACTGCAGACATCGGCAGGTCGTAACGGGTACCGAGGCCCAGCCGCACAGCCATTTCACTGATCTTATCGACGCCCACCCGCTGGGCCATGTCATAATAGAAGACATCGCAGGATTGTTTGAGGCTGTCGCGCAGATTGACTTTCCCGTGCCCGCCGCGTTTCCAGCAATGGAACCGTCGGTTGGCGACCTTCGTGGCGCCACCGCAATAGACCGTCTCCTCCGGCGAAACCAACCCTGCTTCCAGCGCTGCCAGCGCTGTCACCATCTTATAGGTCGAGCCAGGCGGATAGGTGCCCTGCACGGCCTTGTTCGCCAGCGGGCGGTACTTGTTTTCCGTCAACGCCCGGTAATCCGGAACCGAGATTCCGCGCACGAACTTGTTCGGATCGAATGTGGGCGCGGATCCGATCGCCAGAAGGTCGCCGCTCTGCACATCGATTACGACACACGCCGCACTCTCCCCCGCCATTCGAGCCTGAACGAAATTCTGAAGCCGGGCATCGATCGTAACCTGGACGTTGGTACCCTTCTGGCTTTCGTCACGCCCCAGCTCTCGCATCACGCGCCCCGAGGCATTCACCTCGACCCGCTTGGTCCCCGCGCGTCCACGCAGAGGCCGCTCCAGCTTTGTCTCGACCCCGGATTTTCCGATCTGGAATTTCGGGATCTGCAATAGCGGGTCCTTGTCATCGATTTTGCTGAGGTCATAGTCGCTGACCGGCCCGACATATCCCAGGATATGCGAGAAATCGCCCTGCATCGGGTAGTAGCGGCTCAGACCGAA
>JABDPP010000233.1 GCA_013042765.1 Litoreibacter sp. | reverse complement strand
CTGGTCTTTGGTGAACACGTCACCGGACATCAGGAACTCGTGGTCCTCTTCCAGCGCGTCCAGAGCTTCCCGCAGGGAGGCACAGACGGTCGGGATCGCGGCCAGTTCTTCCGGCGGCAGGTCGTAGAGGTCCTTGTCCGAAGATGGGCCCGGATCGATCTTGTTCTTGATGCCGTCAAGGCCAGCCATCAGTAGGGCTGCGAAGCACAGGTAGGGGTTTGCAGCCGGGTCAGGGAAGCGAGCCTCGACGCGCTTTGCCTTCGGCGATTCCGCCCACGGGATCCGGACGCAGCCAGAACGGTTACGTGCGGAGTAGGCGCGCAGAACCGGAGCCTCAAAGCCCGGGATCAGGCGCTTGTAGCTGTTGGTTGCCGGGTTGGTGAAAGCATTCAGTGCTTTGGCGTGCTTCAGGATGCCGCCGATGAAGTACAGGGCTTCCTGGCTCAGGTCAGCATATTTGTCGCCAGCAAAGAGCGGCTTGCCGTCTTTCCAGATCGACATGTTCACGTGCATGCCGGTGCCGTTGTCGCCTGCGATCGGCTTCGGCATGAAAGTGGCCGACTTGCCGTAAGCATGCGCCACGTTGTGGATGACGTATTTATACTTCTGCAGTTCGTCTGCCTGGTGGGTCAGCGAACCGAAGATCAGGCCTAGCTCGTGCTGGCAGGACGCAACCTCGTGGTGGTGCTTGTCGACCTTCATGCCCATCCGTTTCATCGTGGACAGCATTTCAGAGCGCAGATCCTGTGCCGCATCGGTCGGGTTCACGGGGAAGTAGCCGCCCTTGATGCCCGGACGGTGGCCCATGTTGCCCATCTCGTATTCGGCGTCGGAGTTCCAGGAGGCGTCGTTTGCATCGACCTCGTAGGAGACTTTGTTCATCTCAACGGAGAAACGAACGTCGTCGAACAGGAAGAATTCGGCTTCGGGGCCGAAGTAGGACACATCACCGATCCCGGAGGATTTCAGGTAGGCTTCGGCCTTCTCGGCAGTGCCGCGCGGGTCGCGATCGTAGGCTTCGCCGGTGTCGGGTTCAACGATGGAGCAATGGATGCAGAGCGTTTTCTCCGCGTAGAACGGGTCCATGTAGGCGCTGTCCGTGTCGGGCATCAGCTTCATGTCGGATTGGTCGATCGACTTCCAGCCAGCAATGGAGGAGCCGTCAAACATGAAGCCCTCTTCCAGGAAATCCTCGTCGACCTGATCGGCCATCACCGTCACGTGCTGCAGCTTGCCGCGCGGGTCCGTAAAGCGGATGTCTACATATTCGACATCTTCGTCCTTGATGGTCTTAAGCACATCGTTTTTGCTCATCTGACCTCTTCCTCTCTGAGTTTCGGGGTTGTTGCTTGGGTGGGCCGTGCGGCCCGGGGGGTGAATCTGGTGGTGTTCTAGAGCGCGTCGTCGCCGGTTTCACCGGTCCGGATCCGGACGGCTTCCTCGACGGTGGAGACGAAAATCTTGCCGTCGCCGATCTTATCGGTCTTAGCGGCAGCGATAATGGATTCGATCGCGCCCTCAAGCTGATCATCGGTCAGAACGACCTCGATTTTGACCTTCGGCAGGAAGTCGACGACATACTCAGCGCCACGGTAGAGCTCGGTGTGGCCCTTCTGGCGGCCAAAGCCTTTGACCTCGGTTACACTGAGGCCCTGGATGCCCAGCTCCTGCAGGGCTTCTTTTACTTCATCGAGCTTGAATGGCTTGATGATCGCTTCGATCTTTTTCATGTCCCGGCGACTCCCTTTTGCGTCTTGTCTGGCCTGAGACCACTTTCAAAATAGCTGCACAATTGCCAAGCTGGTCCCATGTGGCGTCCTGCGCGCTAATTAGCGCCTTTTGCTTAAAAAATAGGCAAAACGCTGAATATGAAGGCGAAATTTGAAAAGTTAGGCAAATGACCAACCCTCCGGCAATCTCCTGCGCTGAAATGCGCCGACTCGAGCAGGACGCGATGGCCTCTGGCCGGGCCAGCGGCCTCGAACTGATGGAGCGCGCCGGACAGGGTGTCGTGGCGGCCATCTTCGCGCAATGGCCGGATCTGGGGAAGACCGGCGGCCGGGCGGTCATTTTTTGCGGACCCGGCAACAATGGCGGCGACGGATATGTCGTGGCGCGGCTGTTGCATGACAGGGGCTGGGCGCTGCGCGTCTTCAGCTATGGCGACCCCGAAAAACTACCGCCCGACGCACGGGCAAACCATCTCCGCTGGGCAGAGGCAGGTGGCGACGTCAGGGATCTCGCAGACTGGGATCCGGACGGCGCCTGGGAGGCGGATCTCATCATCGATGGCCTGTTTGGCACCGGTCTGGTCCGTCCGCTTGAGGATTTGTCGACCTTGCTGGCGAAGATCGATGAAGTTGCCACCGCGAACCAGGATCCGGCAACCCCGCACGTGGTCGCTGTCGATATCCCCAGCGGGGTGCACGCCGATAGTGGCGAAATCCTCGCGCCGTCCCATGGCGGCCATGGCGCGGCCCATGCAAACCTGACCGTCACCTTCCATAGCGCCAAGCACGGACATTTGCGCGCCAAAGGGCCTGAACTCTGCGGCAGGCTGATCGTGGCGGATATCGGGCTGTGAGTTTCTTTTTGGAAAAAATATCCCTGCCGGAGGCCTGAAATGTTCAGAGAACCAACGCGGCTTGACCGCTCTGCGAGCATGATCGAAGCGCTGCGCAAAGGCCCTGACGCCCATAAATATGGCCATGGCCATGCGCTGGTGCTCAGCGGTCCGGCACATGAGACGGGTGCTGCGCGCCTCGCAGCCCGCGGAGCGCTGCGGATGGGCGCCGGTCTCGTCACGGTCGGCGCACAGCCGGCGGCCTTGGCGGAATGCGCGGCCCAGCTCACCGCAATCATGCTGCGCGAGATCGCGGACGCGGCCGCCCTGACGCGACTGCTTGCAGACAAACGGATCAACGCGCTCTGCCTCGGTCCGGGGCTTGGAACTGGCGCAGCGGCGCAGGCGCTCACGCTTGCGGCGCTTGATGTGGAGCGGCCAACCGTGCTCGACGCAGACGCGCTGTCACCGCGGTTTTTCGAAAGTACGGATGCACTTTTCGGGACGTTGCATAAAAACTGCGTTCTGACACCTCATGCGGGCGAGTTCTCCCGGACCTTTCCCGCCATCGCCGGAAAACTCGCGGCCGCAGGCCCGGGTGAGGCGGGGCTCTCCAAGGTCGATGCGACGCGGGAAGCGGCGCGGCAGGCGGGGTGCGTCGTTCTCTTCAAGGGCCCCGATACCGTCATCGCCGCCCCTGACGGGCGCTGCGCCGTCAGTGCCGCACAGGGTGAGTGCGCCGCCCCATGGCTGGCGACGGCCGGGGCGGGTGACGTGCTGGCGGGGTTCATCACCGGGTTGCTGGCCCGGGGGCAGGCCCCGATGGCGGCAGCCCAGATCGCGGCCTGGTTGCACGTGGAATGCGCGCGTGAATTCGGGCCTGGCCTGATAGCAGAAGACCTGCCGGAAATACTCCCGCAGGTCTTTCGCAAACTCGGTCTCGGTAAGTAGTACCGCGCGGCGCGCTCAGGCCGCGTTCGGGATGTTCCGGGCACTCCGGGCAATATTCATTGCGCGGCTGACCATCTCGACGCCATCGGCGTAATAGATCTGCTCATTGTCGAACACGAGATCATAGACGGTATAGGTCTCTTCCTCTTCCATCCGCATGATGTGCTCGCCGTCGATCAGGCGGGAGAGGTGAACGACAACCTGATCATGCCCGAACATGATCGGCGCGCGCCAGTCGCGCACCAGCACATATTGGTCGGGCGCGACCAGCATGTCGCTGTTCGGGCGGTCATGACCAAGCGCATCCTTGGACAACTTGAGCGGGCGCATCTTGATGTCGCGCACACGCAGAGACCGCAGCTGGCGCATGCCGTTGCGGGTAATGATGTGATCTCCGGCCTTCAGGGTCTCGATATTCTGATAGCCGTTCTGGCTCAGAACACGGACACCTGCGACAAGGCCGGTCTTGGCGCTGGCAGCGACGCCAAGCCGGGCAGCTTTTCTGGCAACCGATTTAGAAAGTGCAGACATTTCAATTTCCTCGTTAAACCAAGTGTAATTTGCGCGCGAAATGGGGCGAAAAATCGTCGGGCGTCTGCCAATCCGGGGGCCATATCGGGAAGATTACACGGCGGATCGCTGCTTCAGGGGCTGCTTCGTGGGCCAAGTCAGGAAAGGTTTCGCCAAGGCAAATTTTCGGCTCGCATCCCCTTTGTAGCTTTGCTAAACGGGCGCGAATGCGGCGCGTATGGGGAAAACGACCTCCGGACGGGCCAGTGAAAAGGTTTTTGCGGGTGTGGCGGAATTGGTAGACGCACCAGATTTAGGTTCTGGCGCCGCAAGGCGTGGGGGTTCAAGTCCCTTCACCCGCACCACGAAACATAAAGGACGGAAAACATGCAGGTCACCGAGACCCTGAACGAAGGCCTCAAGCGCGGCTACGCCATCACCGTGACGGCTGCCGAGTTGGACGCGAAGGTCAATGAAAAGCTGGCCGAGGCGCAGCCCGAAGTCGAAATGAAGGGCTTCCGCAAAGGCAAGGTGCCGATGGCACTGCTCAAGAAGCAGTTCGGCCAACGTGTTCTGGGCGAGGCGATGCAGGAGAGCATCGACGGCGCCATGTCCAAGCATTTCGAGGATAGCGGTGACCGCCCGGCGCAGCAGCCCGAAATCAAGATGACGAACGAGGACTGGAAAGAAGGCGACGACGTTGAGGTTGCCGTGTCCTACGAGAACCTTCCCGAGGTACCGGATGTAGACCTGTCCCAGATCAAGCTCGAAAAGCTGGTCGTGAAGGCGGAAGCCAAGGATATCGACGAGGCGCTGGCCAATCTTGCCGAGACGGCTCAGAACTTCGAGGATCGCAAGAAAACCGCCAAGTCGAAAGACGGTGACCAGGTTGTCATCGATTTCCTCGGCAAGGTCGACGGTGAGGCCTTTGAAGGCGGCGCTGCCGAAGATTATCCGCTGGTGCTGGGCTCCAACAGCTTCATCCCCGGTTTCGAAGAGCAGCTTGTCGGCGTGAAGGCCGGTGACGAGGTTGAGGTCAAGGTGACCTTCCCCGAGCAGTACCAGGCCGCGCATCTCGCCGGTAAGGATGCGATCTTCGAGTGCAAGATCAAAGCCGTGAAAGAGCCGAAGGCCGCAGAAATCAACGACGAGCTGGCCACCCAGTTCGGTGCTGAGGATCTTGAAGCGCTCAAGGGTCAGGTTGCCGAGCGTCTGGAAGCCGAGTTTGGCGGCGCGTCCCGCGCGGTCATGAAGCGCAAGCTGCTCGACGCGTTGGACAAGCTGGTCAAGTTCGAGCTGCCCCCGTCGCTGGTCGATGCGGAAGCCGGTCAGATCGCCCACCAACTGTGGCATGACGAAAACCCCGATGTCGAAGGTCACGACCACCCCGAGATCGAGGCTACCGACGAGCATAAGAGCCTTGCCGAGCGCCGCGTGCGTCTTGGCCTGCTGCTGGCCGAGCTGGGTCAGAAGAACGAGATCGAGGTCACCGATGCCGAGATGACGCAGGCGATCATGAACCAGGCACGTCAGTACCCGGGTCAGGAACGCCAGTTCTTCGAGTTCGTGCAGCAAAACCAGCAGATGCAGCAGCAGATGCGGGCGCCGATCTTCGAGGACAAGGTCATCGACTACGTTTTCGAACTTGCCGAGGTGAAGGAGAAGACGGTCAAAAAGGCGACGCTTGAGAAAGCTGTCGAGGCGCTGGAAGATGAAGTGGCCTGATCCGCCGATCACATTGACTTACGAGAAAATGCGCTCCGTCACGGGGCGCATTTTTTTGTGCTGATTACCGTGTGAGCTGGAGAACGGCGCCAGCTTTCGACGCCGCGATCCGGTCAGGAGGACAGGCGCGTCAGGCGACGTGACGCCCGTATCCAGAAACGCTGCAGAAGCGACGCGGATTTGTAGTCCTGACCCAGCGGGCGCTTGCTCAGGATTTCCTGATCGATCAGCTCCTGTGCAGAAGAGATTTGGATCGAGTTGGCGCTCAGCGCCAGCAGACGGCCAGGCTTTCCATCGTAGTGAATCATGAGGGAGGAATTCTCAAATGCGGCTTTCTCGTCTGCCGGATCCTGCTCCTTCTGCTTCGGGCCCTGAATCGTTGCGATGGTCAGATCGTCAAACGGGATCACAAGCTCTCCCGTGGCCCGACCACGCCGGTTGACCTGATGGTGGCGCACCGAGGCCTTGTCGTGGTCGATTGTCAGCACATTGTGCCAGTCATGCCAGAATTTCGTGAGCATCATCCACCCGATGCCAGCGGTGGCGGGGATGACAAGAAAGCGCACAAGCGTCGCATCCGGGCCGCCGATATGGGCGTCGGGGATCAGGAAGACGACGAAAGAGACGGCAACCCAGAAAATCCCCGCCAGCAATTCGAAGATAGCCTGCCGGGAGCGGCCGGATGTCTGGACTTCGGACAGGACGAGCTTTTTCCCCTTTTTGGCGAGGGTGAGCGTCCGTACGGGGATTGCCCCGGGAAGATTCAAACGTTTACTCGAAAATTTCTTGATCATAAGGTTAAGCTCTCAACACTACGCTCTCAACACTACGTGTCCGGGATAGCAGTGAAATCGGGCGAAAACGTGCAAACAAAAAGGCCGCGTCGGGAAAACGCGGCCTTTTCACAAGTTTTTTGCAGTTTTTACTCTTCTGCGTCCTCTTCCGGAGCCTCTTCGGCAACGGCTTCGGCCAGATCTTCATCTTCGGACGCGGCAGCGCCGATATCGTCGAACAGTTCGGCGATCTCGAACTCCGCTTCAGCTTCCGCTTCAGCAGCCAGTTCCTGGATGGATTTGCCGGAGGCCTGCAGTTCTGCTTCCTCGTTGGAGCGTGCCACGTTCAGAGTGAAGGTGGACTGGACCTCGGGATGCAGAGACACGGTCACCTCGTGCAGGCCCAGATCCTTGATCGGGCGGTCCAGGGCGACCTGGGCGCGATCGATCGAGAAACCTTCCTCGGTGGCGGCGTCGGCGGCGTCACGGGTGGTGACGGAGCCGTAAAGCGCGCCGGCGTCGGAGGCCTGACGAATCACGATGAACTGCTGACCGTTCAGTTTTTCGGCCAGCGACTCGGCTTCCTTGCGGGTTTCGAGGTTGCGGGCTTCGAGCTGGGCTTTCTTATTTTCAAACTGGGCCATGTTGGCGTCAGTTGCGTTCATCGCCTTGCCCTGGGGCAGCAGGAAGTTGCGGGCGTAGCCCGGCTTGACGTCGACAACTTCGCCCATCTGGCCAAGTTTTGCGACGCGTTCAAGAAGGATCACTTGCATGTCAGTATCCTCACTTCACAGCGTAGGGAAGCAGGGCCAGGAAACGTGCGCGTTTGATCGCACGGGCCAGGGCACGCTGGTTCTTTGCATTTACGGCAGTGATGCGCGAGGGCACGATCTTGCCGCGCTCGGACACGTAGCGCTGCAGCAGACGGGTGTCTTTGTAGTCGATCTTCGGCGCATTGTCGCCCGTGAACGGGTCAGACTTGCGACGACGGAAAAATGGTTTAGCAGCCATGGTTTAGCTCCTTTTCAAGACCAATTAGTTACGCGGGCGACGTTCACGTTCGTCGCGTTTTTGCATCTGGACCGACGGGCCTTCCTCGTGCTCGTCCACCTTGATGGTGAGAACACGCATGACATCGTCATGCAGGCGCATCAGGCGTTCCATTTCCTGCACGGCGGGCGCGGGGGCGTCCGAGCGCATGAATGCATAGTGACCCTTGCGGTTCTTGTTGATCTTGTAGGCCATTGTTTTCAGGCCCCAGTACTCGCTTTCGACGATCTTGCCACCATTGTCGGACAGGATGGCGCCGAAATGTTCGACCAGACCCTCAGCCTGTGTGTTCGACAGGTCCTGGCGCGAGATAAATACATGCTCATAAAACGGCATGGACATTCCTCTATGTTCTGACGTGCTTCAAAGGGCGGGCAATGAGACCTTCGCACCCGACCACGAGGGGCACTGCGATTGATATGTTTCGCGAAGGATGGCGCGGTATAGCAGCCTGAGCCATTGGCGCAAGCCGTAATCGACCTTGCTGCACAGCCCCGCGCCGTTCGGCGCTGTCACCTACACAAATGCGCACAGAATCTGTGGACCGGCGCGGCTTGTCTTTTGGCGTCTCAGACCGAATTTAACCACCAATTGACATTTGTTTTTCACAGGAGACGACAAAATGAAATCACTGGTTCTTGCAGCAGGTCTGGCATTGGCCGGCACGGCTGCTTTCGCTGAGGCGGAAAAATACGTTCTGGACGCAAGCCACAGCCAGATCGTGTTCAGCTATGAGCATCTCGGCTTTTCGACCACTTACGGCATGTTTTCGGGTTTCGAGGGCGAGATCAGCTTTGACGAAGCAGATCCGGCCGCCTCTGCCGTGACGGTCTCCATGCCCGTCAAGAGCATGTTCACCGGTTGGGAGCAGCGTGACGGCCACTTCATGTCGGCGGATTTCTTTGGCGCTGAGGATGGTGATCTGGTCACCTTCACTTCGACCGGGATCGAAGTCACAGGTGCGACGACCGCGCTGATCACTGGCGATCTGAGCATGAACGGAGTGACCAAGCCGGTCACTCTGGACGCCAAGCTGAACAAGGCTGACACTCACCCGATGGCTGGCAAGCCGTGGCTCGGGTTCGACGCCACCACGACGCTTCTGCGCAGTGATTTCGGCGTTGGTGCTTTTGCTCCGGTCGTCAGCGACGAGGTGCAGGTGATGATTTCGATCGAGGCTGCCAAGGCCGACGAGAGCGCGAGCTGATCGCGCTTTGGGCGGGCTTTCCCGTCCAACCTGAAAAGAGAAAAGCCGCCCGACTTCTGGACCGGGCGGCTTTTTATGTGGGCTGCACGGTGGGTTTGGATCAGCTGCCCGTCTGCCGTATCGCCGTCAGGCTGACATCGATCACGACGTCAAAACCGAGACTGGTCTCGTCGGGATAGGCCTCTCCGATCCTATACGCGGTGCGGTTCAGGCGGGTCTGGCCAGTCATCGTCGCAGTATCGTCGTCGATCTGAAGCGTGAAAGGCAGGATGATCGGCTGGGTGCTGCCTTTCAGGTCCAGTGTGCCTTCCGCAAAATAGCCACCCTCCGCGTCCGTCAGAATATCTGCGGCGAAAACTGCGGTTGGATGCGCTTGCGTGTGGAAGAAATCAGCGCCCATGGCCTGCGCCGTGACCGATCCAAGCGTGAGCGAGGCGATGGCGATCTGGACCTCCACATTGCCGTGGCGGCCCTCGGCATCTGCCGTCTCCTTGAAGTTGATCGCGGCGGTCCAGTTCTCGAAACTTCCCTGCACGTCGCTGCCCAGCTGGCGCACGGTGAGGGCGAGGGTTCCTTGCTCAACCTGCCAGCCGGTCTCCACCTCCGCCAGGGTCGGAACGGGCGAGGTGGTGCTCTCGGCATGGCTGAAAAGCCCGATCGCAGCCCCGATGGCCAGCGCCACGACATAGCCGGCCCCGGCCCCCAGTAGCGGGAGGGCGGAATGGCGCTTTGCCGGCAGGGGGCCCGGATCGGTGTGCCCGGGAAGCATCCGGCGCAGGGTTTTGTCTTTGTCAAAGACATGATGTTTCAGCGCGCCGGCGATATGGAGCAGGATCGAGGCGGCCAGCACCCGTTCGAACACAATATGCAGCGCCGCGAAGGTGTGCGCGACGTCGTCGTCTTTGGGTACCAGTGGCAGGGATTGGCCAAAGGGCCACCAGATCGGCGCGAACCCGGTCGTGGCTGCGTGGTGGATCCAGCCGCTGAGCGGCACCAGCACCAGCGAGGCGTAGAGCAGCCAGTGCACGGTTTCGGCAAGAAAGCTCTCCAGCTTGCGTTCCGAGTTGAGCAGCCCCGGTTTCGGCTGGCTCAGCGCCCAGCCGATCCGCGCCAGCGCCACGAAAAAGACCGTGACCCCCAGCGTCTTGTGCAGCGAGAACATCCAGGCCTTGCGGGCCAGTTGCTCGCCGGTCTCGTAGGGCAGGCCGTTCGCGTAAATCCCCAACGGGATCAGCGTCACCACCAGAAGCGCGGTGAGCCAGTGAAATGTCTTGGTCACCCCGCCATAGGTTGTCGTGGAATTGCGCAGCATTTTCGGGCCTCTCGACTGATTTTGTCCCTATCTAGCGTCACCCGGACCGGGCGCAATCGGCCCGATCGCACAAACTCTGTGCGACGCGTGCTTGTGAGGCGCGTGCGCTTTCGTTAGATCAGGGCAAACATCTCAGGAAGGGGCAACAATGCGCGCATTCGTATTTCCGGGCCAAGGGGCCCAGACCATTGGCATGGGCCGTGATCTGGCCGAGGCCTATCCCGACGCCAAGGCGGTTTTCGAGGAAGTCGATGACGCGTTGGGCGAGAAGCTGAGTGCGCTGATCTGGGAGGGCGAGCAGGACGCGTTGACCCTGACCGAAAATGCGCAACCGGCGCTGATGGCGACCTCTCTTGCGGCGATGGCGGCGCTGAAGTCTGAAGGCGTGGGCGTCGAGGCGGCATCGTTTGTGGCCGGGCATTCGCTTGGGGAATACTCCGCATTGGCCGCTGCCGGTGCCTTTTCGGTGGCCGATACCGCGCGGCTGCTGCGCACACGCGGGCTGGCAATGCAAAAGGCCGTGCCGGTCGGTGTTGGCGCAATGGCGGCCCTTCTGGGGCTGGATTTCGAGACTGCGGCGGCGGTCGCCGCTGAAGCTGCCGAAGGTCAGGTCTGTCAGGCGGCTAATGACAACGATCCCGGTCAGGTGGTCGTGTCGGGTCACCGCGAAGCGGTTGAACGGGCGCTCGACATCGCCAAGGCCAAAGGCGCCAAGCGGGCCATGCTGCTGCCGGTGAGCGCGCCGTTCCATTGTGCGCTGATGGCACCGGCTGCCGAAGTAATGAATGAGGCGCTGGGCGCGGTTGAGATCGTGACCCCCAAGGTTCCAGTCGTCAGCAATGTGCGCGCCGCTGCCACAGATGATCCGGACGTGATCCGCAGCTTGCTGGTGGAGCAGGTGACGGGCTCGGTCCGGTGGCGTGAGAGCGTGGCTTATATGGGTGCGCAAGGTGTGACCGAGATCTGGGAGATCGGTGCGGGCAAGGCTCTGTCGGGCATGGTGCGCCGGATCGATCGTGCGCTGGCCACCCGCGCAGTTGGCGCGGCGGCAGACGTCGCGGCCGCAGCCGAGGCCGTGCAGGCGGGGTAATCCCGCGCGGCGGGCTTTGATTGAATTCTTGAGAGGGGCAGAGACATGACCGAATTGACTGGAAAGAACGCGCTTGTGACGGGCGCATCGGGCGGCATTGGCGGCGCGATTGCCAAGGCGCTGCACGCGGACGGGGCCACGGTGGCGCTGTCGGGCACGCGGGTGGAGCCGCTTGAGGCGCTGGCCGCTGAACTGGGCGAGCGGGCGCATGTGTTGCCCTGCAACCTGAGCGATTTCGAAGCTGTCGACGCGCTGCCCAAACAGGCGGCCGAGGCGATGGGATCAGTGGATATCCTGGTCAACAATGCCGGCATCACGCGCGACAACCTGTTCATGCGCATGTCCGATGACGAGTGGCAGAACGTGATTGATGTGAACCTGACCTCGACCTTCAAGCTCTGCAAGGGCGTGCTGCGCGGCATGATGAAGGCGCGCTGGGGCCGGATCGTGAATATCTCCTCGGTCGTGGGGGCCACCGGCAATCCGGGGCAGGGCAACTACGCGGCTTCCAAGGCGGGCATGGTCGGTATGTCGAAGTCGCTGGCCTATGAGGTAGCCAGCCGCGGCATCACCGTGAACTGCGTTGCGCCGGGGTTTATTACCACTGCGATGACCGACAAGCTGACAGATGACCAGAAATCGGGGATCCTGTCGCAGATTCCAGCCGGGCGCATGGGCGAAGCCGATGAGATTGCTCATGCAGTGGCCTATCTGGCCGCCCCCGGGGCCGGTTACGTGACTGGCACGACCTTGCATGTGAATGGCGGCATGGCCATGATCTAAGTCGGGTCCGTCACGGCCCCAGGGCGCGCGATGGATAAGCATTTGCGTTCACGAATTGATATGTTATAGGCGGCGCAGCCACGCCGGGGGAGGATCTCGCGGCGGTCGCTGTTGCGGCACAATAAAGGTCAAACGACCATTACCACGAGCGGGACAGACCCGTCCAAATACGAGGATATTCATTATGAGCGACATCGCAGATCGCGTGAAAAAGATCGTTGTCGAACACCTGGGTGTTGAAGAAGACAAAGTTGTAGATAACGCGTCCTTCATCGACGACCTTGGCGCCGACAGCCTGGACACTGTTGAGCTGGTCATGGCGTTCGAAGAAGAGTTCGGGATCGAGATCCCTGACGATGCAGCCGAGACCATTCAGACATTCGGCGATGCAACTAAGTTTATCTCTGAAGCTTCCTGAGCCTCACGAGAACCGAATTTGAAACGGCGTCCTTCGGGGCGCCGTTTTTTATTGTCATTCCCTGCCTTCCTTCCTTCCTGTTGAATTAATCTTCGGCGTCCCTCCGCCGCTGGGCTTGCTGCGACCACGCGGACCTTCTCTGAGAGGGCATAAAGTGGTACAAGAAGAGGCGCGAACACACTGATATAACTTCCTATTTATGGAGAAAGTTCTATGTGTAAGATTCGAAATACAACTTTAGCGCTACTAGGCGCCACACTGCTAAGCACGACGGGGGCTGGCGCGATCAGCCTTGGCGAGTTTGAGTATCGCAACAGCTGTGTCGCCTGCCACGGAGAGAGCGGGAAAGGCGATGGGCCGGTCAGCGATTTTCTCTCCGGTGCCGAGGTTCCGGATCTGACCGCTCTCCAGAAGAACAATAATGGTGTGTTCCCTGTTTCTGCGGCCTATGAGATTATCGACGGGACCGCTGAGGTTGGCGCGCATGGCATGCGTGACATGCTGATCTGGGGGGCCAGGTACCGGATGCGTGCGGAAGCCGATCCCGATTTCGTGGAGCCCGACGCCTATGTGCGGACCCGGATCCTCGCTTTGATCGAGTATCTGGTCGAGATTCAGGAATAAAATCCGCCGGACTGTCGCGGTCGGCAGAAAGCTGCGCGTCCTGCCTTGCCCCTTGGGGTTTTGCAAGTGTATGACCTTGTGAAACGCTAGAATTGATCTGGGAATAAGGGGTAGGGGTATGCGTCGCGTCGTAGTGACTGGCCTTGGAATGGTAACGCCGCTGGCCAGCGGAGTGGAAGAGACGTGGTCGCGGTTGCTGGAGGGTAAATCCGGCGCCGGCACCATCGAGAAATTCGATGCCAGCCACCTTGGTACGGGCTATGCCTGCGAGGTGCCGCGCGGTGACGGGACGGACGGTACGTTCAATCCTGACGACTGGATGGCGCCCAAAGAGCAGCGCAAGGTCGACGAGTTCATTCTCTATGGAATGGCTGCGGCTGATATGGCCGTGGCCGATTCCGGCTGGTCGCCTGAAGCGCGTGAAGATCTTGAGCGCACGGGGGTCATGATCGGCTCAGGCATCGGGGGGCTTTCTTCGATTGCGGAAACCGCCGTTCTGATCAAGGAACGCGGCCCGCGCCGCGTGTCTCCGTTCTTTATTCCCGGCGCGCTGATCAATCTGGTGTCTGGCCAGGTCAGCATCAAATACGGCTTCAAGGGCCCCAACCATGCGGTTGTGACGGCCTGTTCGACCGGGGCGCACGCCATCGGTGATGCGGCGCGTCTGATCGCGCTTGATGATGCCGACGTGATGATCGCTGGTGGCGCCGAGAGCCCGATCTCCGAGATTGGTATAGCCGGGTTCAAC
>JABDPP010000232.1 GCA_013042765.1 Litoreibacter sp. | reverse complement strand
TCCATACCCTCGGGCACCTCACGGGTCAGCGACAGGCCCGAAACGGCGTGTATCGGAGCGGTCGGGATCGGGCTTGTACGCCCAGGCAGAGCGGCATCGGCAGCAACCATCTGGGACTTCTTTTTCTGGAACAGGAACATGGCGGTCTTCTCCTCGGCTTCTGAGACAAACATAGGGCGTCAGGAGCGGTTCGGCTACTCCGCCGGGGAGACAACAAATCGTGAAAACACCGTCTCGTTTCCGTTTTCAGGATTACGCGGGATCATCAGCGCGAGCACCAGCGAGACAACCGCCATACTGGCGGCGAGAATGAATACACCCCCGGGCGACGTCAGCCAAAGATATCCCAGCATCGCCGGCAGCAGCACGGCGGCAATATGGTTGATCGTGAAGGCAACCGCCGCCGTCGGCGCAATATCCCGTGGATCAGCGATTTTCTGGAAGTAGGTCTTCAAGGCAAAGGCCATCGAAAAGAACATATGGTCAAGGATATAGAGGATGGCTGCCAGCAGGACCCCCCAGCCGAAATAATAGATCCCGCCATACGCAAGGAAGACCAGCGTGAGGCCGACATATTCGATCACGAGCAGGTTGCGTTCCCCGTATACGCCAATGGCCCGCCCGACGAGCGGCGCAAAGACCATGTTTACCACGTAGTTAATCAAGAACAGTGCTGTGACCTCGTGCACCTCGAGCCCAAACCGCTCGACCATCATAAAGGCCGCGAACACCACGAAGATCTGTCGCCTCGCACCGGACATGAATTGCAGCGCATAGTAGAGCCAGTAGCGCCGGCGCAGGACCATCTTCTTTGTCTGAGGCGTGGTGCCCTCGAACTGTGGGTAAGCGAAGAAACAGAATACAGCGATTGCGACGGTAATGCCGCCAGAGGTCAGGTAGACAAAATTGTAGCTCAGGTCGAAGGTCTTCCAGGTCCCGACGAGCAAACCGTAAGCGATGAGAGAAGCTGCCGAGCCGATGGCCGTGATCCAGCCCAGAAGCTGCGGCGCTCTTGCCTTGTCGATCCATTGCAGTTGCAGGGATTGGCTCACTGTCTCGAAGTAGTGAAATCCGATCGAACTGAGCAGGGTGATCGTCAGAATTCCATAAAAGTCGGGAAACCAAGCCGTGACAGCAGACGCAGCCCCCAGCAAAGCCAGCGAGACCAGGCCCAAGACCTGTTCGCGCATCACCAGCAAGAGCGCAATGACAGCAATGGCAAGAAACCCGGGGATCTCGCGAACAGTATGCAGCCATCCGATCTCTTTGCCGGTGAAACCTGCCGCCTCGATAACGAAGTTGTTGAGAAGCGCCACCCAGACGGAAAACGCGATCGGGCTGGCAAAAGCCATCAGACACAGCAAGACGACCGGTCGTCGCCAGGACGGCAGTGTCTGCGCGTCAGCAAGCGCATGTTTTGGTAGGTTCTCTCCGAGCATGAAAGCGCCTTACGCGCTCAGACTTGAAAAGGCGAGTGGAAATACAAACGAAAAAGGCCGCCCGGAGGCGGCCTTCTGAATCTTGACGCGAGAAATCTTAGTTCTGCGCGTAATATTCGATGACGAGGTTCGGCTCCATCATGACCGGGTAGGGAACATCGCCCAGACCCGGGGTGCGCACAAAGTTTGCAACCATCTTGGAGTGATCAACGTCCAGGTATTCCGGAACGTCGCGCTCGGGTAGCTGGGCAGCTTCCAGAACAAGAGCCATCTGCTTGGAACGGTCGCGAACCTCGATCACGTCGCCTTCCTTCACACGGTAGGACGGGATGTTGACCTTCTTGCCATTCACCCTGACGTGCCCGTGGTTCACGAACTGGCGTGCTGCGAAGATGGTCGGCACGAACTTGGCGCGATAGACGACGGCGTCGAGACGGCGCTCCAGCAAGCCGATCAGGTTCTCACCGGTGTCACCTTTTACCCGCTCTGCTTCGTGGAAAATGCGGCGGAACTGCTTTTCGGTCAGATCGCCATAGTAGCCCTTGAGCTTCTGCTTGGCGCGCAGCTGCAGACCGAAGTCGCTGAGCTTGCCCTTGCGACGCTGGCCGTGCTGACCAGGGCCGTATTCACGACGGTTGACCGGGGATTTCGGACGACCCCAGATGTTTTCGCCCATCCGGCGGTCGATTTTATACTTGGCAGCGGTGCGTTTCGTCACGGCTGTTCTCCTTCTCAGATACGACGCCCCAACCGGGGCGACTATGAAGGGCGTTGTCCTTTGGGAAATTCCCCGACAGGCATCCCCTTGCGGGGGCCACCAACACCAATGAAAACGCGCTTATACAGGCACCCACATTGCTGTCAAGAACCGCCGAGTATTCTGGTATTGGATTCTGAGAAACTCTCAGAGATTCAGACGTTCAGCTGAAGTCATGCATCAGGATCGCCGCTTCGGAGCGATCCAGGTTGCGGCGTGCATATGGCCCATAGCTGTAGGGATCCGCCGCGATGTACGGAAACAAGTTCAACAGATCCGCGCGCTGATGCTCTTCGATCGTCTGCAATGTCGTATTGGCCGGATGATAGCTTTCGGTCTGTACGCCATTCGCCCAGAGGATCTGATGCTCCTCGAGAAGGAGATGGACATAAGTCACCTCGCGGACAGCGTAATCGACGAAAACTGAGTGATCGTTGAGCAGATCGCGTGCCTTGATCAGCACCTCGGGCTGGTTAAACAGCGCTTGGGCGTTAGGGCCCGAATAAAGCATCCGGTGATGTGGTGACACCAACAGGTCAGCATCGGGCACATCCGCATCCAATGCGCTGGCACGAAGACGGACCGGACGCAGATCCGGCATCGCGTGCAAACGTGCGCCCGTCATGCGGCGGTGGCCAATCCAAAGGATCTTCTGGGCCCCATTATCCTTAGTCTGAACCGCGTCCCCAACACAAAGATCCTCGACCAGTGCCGAGCCATTCGGCGTCCGGATCTGCGTGCCGGTGGTGAAACAGATCACATCACCGCCGAAATCATTGGTCTGCCGGAAAAACGCCGTCTCGCCGGCGCTGCGGATCACGGTATAAACACGGTCAACTGTCGGCAAACCGGACGGGCACCAGTACAAAACATGCTCGCCCGAGCGGGACGTTACCGGAACGATAGCGAAGTCACGTACACCATCGGAGACGACAAATCCGTTCTCAACGTCATCGTAAAAGGCCGAGGAACGAGGTACTGCGCCGATTTGCCCGGGCACAACAGTGTCCTTGAGCAACAAAACAGGGTGCCCGCCTTCTATGTTTGTGGCTTCCCCTTTCCAGCTCCAGACCTGCCCGACACGCGGCACGGAGTCTGCCCTGCAGGGCATCCCATCAAGAAAGGTCTGCTTCGAGGAAAGGACAAAAGCGCCGCCTACGCCGCCTGTCATTTTATACCTGCCCATATTCTTTTGTTTTGCGTTTCGTAACACAAAACGAATCACCTGAACAGAAAATTTTTCCGATTCGCGAATCGATTCCTTCGCTTTTGAATCAAAGGCTTCCCCAACCACCTCCTCCTGGGGTCAGCATTTCGAAGGCGTCACCGGACTTCAACTCGACCTCGGTATTTCCAGGTTGAGGCAGGCGCGTTCCGTCGGCGCGAATAACCGTATCCAGCCCAAGCGTTCCGGGTGCGCCGCCATCGCCGCCAAACGGGGGAACGATCCGGTGTGAGCAAAGAGTCGTGACCGTCACATCCTCGAGGAAGCGAACTGTCCGGTGGACCCCGTCGCCACCCGTCCATTGGCCCGCGCCACCCGAGCCCTTGCGCACTTGGAACTGCTCGACCCGCACCGGAAATCGCGCTTCCAGCACCTCCGGGTCGGTCATCAGTGTGTTCGTCATGTGCACTTGCACAGCACTGGCGCCGTCGAACCCCGGCCCGGCCCCGCTTCCGCCGGCAATCGTCTCGTAGTTCTGGAACCGCGCATTGCCCCAAACGAAATTGTTCATCGTGCCCTGCGATCCTGCGATCACGCCCAGCGCCGCGAAGAGGCAATCGCAGATATTCTGGCTGACTTCGGTGTTCCCCGCGATCACAGCGGCCGGATAGCGAGGATTGATCATAGTCCCCTCCGGCGCGATGATCCGCAGCGGTTTCAGACACCCCTCGTTCAAAGGGATATCCGCCCCCACGAGGGTTCGGAAAACATAGAGAACCACGGCGTTGCAGATGGCCCGCGGCGCGTTGTAATTGTTGGCGCCTTGCGGCGAGGTGCCCGTGAAATCGATCTCCGCCGTTCCCGCGTCGGTGTTCACGCGCACAGCGACTTTGATCTGCTGCCGCCCATCGAGCGGATAGGTGAATTTGCCGTCTCTGAGACGCCCGATCACCCGGCGCACCGAGGCTTCGGCATTGGCCTGAACGTGGTCCATATAGGCGAGCACGGTTTCAAGGCCAAAGGTCTCGATCATCCTGTGAACCTCGCGGATGCCTGTGGCATTTGCAGCCACCTGTGCCTCCAGATCCTTCATGTTCTCGTCGATGTTTCGACAAGGGTACTTGCCGGACGCCAGAAGGGTACGGGTTTCCGTTTCGCGCAGCACCCCGCCATTGACCAGCCTGAAATTATCGATCACCACGCCCTCTTCTTCGATATGCGTGCTGTCAGGCGGGGCCGAGCCGGGCGTGCGACCGCCGATATCCGCATGGTGACCACGGGAACCAACGTAGAAGAGGATATCTGTGCCGTTCGCATCAAAGACCGGCGTGATCACCGTTACATCGGGAAGATGCGTTCCGCCGTTGAATGGTGCATTGAGCATAAACGCATCGCCGGGCTTCATCTCGCCGGCGTTGAGTTCTGCAATCTTGCGCACCGAGTCCGACATCGATCCAAGATGCACCGGGACATGCGGTGCATTCGCGACAAGCCCACCGGTAGCGTCAAACAAGGCGCAGGAAAAATCGAACCGCTCCTTGATATTCACCGAGTAGGCGGTGTTGGCCAGCGTCGAGCCCATCTGCTCCGCGATTGACATGAACAAGTTGTTGAACACTTCCAGCATGACCGGATCGGCCTCTGTCCCGAGCGCAGTCTCGCGGGCTTTTTCTTCGGTGCGTTGGAGGATCAGATTGCCGGCCTGATCCAGCTGACCGGACCATCCTGGCTCGACGATATTGGTGCCTGTCTCTTCGATGATGATCGCCGGCCCTTCAACGACCTGCCCCGGCGCAAGACTGTCGCGCTCAAAAAGCGGCGCCTTCGCGGTTTCCCCGCCGGCGCGCATGGGTACGTTGGCTGCAGGTTCGGTAGCAGCACCTGCCGCAAGTTTCTCTTCCGACAGCTCATCGCCCGCGCCGACAGCTTCCACCGCAAGCATCTCAATGAGCAAATCGCGACTGGGAGATGCAAAACCGAACCGCGCCACATGTGCCAGTTCAAACGCGTCGCGCATCTCCGCCTCGGACCCAAACGGCACCTCGAGGCTCTGGTAGGATCCCGCATAGCGCAGGTAAGCGCGCTGCAGGACCTCCACTTTGCTGACTGCGACGCCCTGCTCCGCAACCTCAGAAACCGCGTCCGCCGCCATCCTTTCGAGCGCTACAACGGCTTCCTCGACATCGCTCACGGGGCGTTCAAACTGACGCTCGCGCAGGGCGCGGATGTCGGCAAGCCCCATCCCAAAGGCGGACAAGACCCCTGCAAACGGATGCAGAAACACGGTCTTCATACCCAGCGCATCGGCAACGAGGCAGGCATGCTGTCCCCCTGCCCCGCCAAAGCAATTCAGAGTGTAGCGGGTCACGTCATAGCCACGCTCGACACTAATCTTCTTGATCGCGCGTGCCATGTTTTCCACCGCGATCCGCAAGAAGCCCTCCGCAGTCTCTTCCGGTGAAAGAGGCGCAGCATCTGTTACCTGCGCGATTTCTCGCGCGAGTTCCTCGAACTTGCGGCGGACGATCACTGCGTCCAGCGGAGCGTTCGCCTCGGGTCCGAAAATCGCCGGGAAATGATCCGGATTCAGTTTTCCGAGCATGACATTGCAATCGGTGACTGTGAGCGGCCCACCCCGCCTGTAGCAGGCGGGACCGGGATCGGCACCGGCGCTTTCAGGGCCGACCTGATAGCGCCCGTCGCGGAAGGTCAGGATCGAGCCCCCGCCCGCCGCAACCGTGTGGATATTCATCATCGGGGCCCGCATGCGGACGCCAGCGACCTCGGTCTCAAAGGACCGTTCATAGGCGCCTGCATAATGGCACACATCCGTGGAGGTTCCACCCATGTCAAAACCGATCAGCTTGTCGAAACTCGCAGCGCTCGCTGTTTTTACCATCCCAACCACGCCACCGGCTGGACCCGACAGGATCGCATCACGCCCCTGAAACAAGCGCGCGTCGGTCAAGCCACCCGAAGATTGCATGAAAAACAGACGATTGGCGCCACCCCGACCTGCATCCAGCGCATTGGCCACCTGGTCTACGTAGCGGCGTAAAATGGGCGACAGATAGGCATCAACAACGGTCGTGTCGCCACGACCCACCAGTTTTATCAGCTGCGAGGTGGCCGAACTCGTGGACACCTGCGTGAAGCCGATCTGCCGTGCTATCGCGGCCACCCGATCTTCGTGACCAGAGTTGAGATAGGCGTGCATGAAAGCGATCGCGACGGATCTGAGCCCCTGATCGTAGCCTGCCTGCAGTGCCGAACGGGCCGCCACTTCATCCAGCGGCGTAATCTCTGCTCCCGTTGCATCCAGCCGACCCGGGATCTCCTGAACGTCTTGATAGAGAAGCTCCGGCTTGCGAATCTCGAGGTCAAAGAGGCGCGGTCGGTTCTGGTAACCAATCTCCAGCAAATCGCGCAGCCCCTCGGTGATCAGCAGAAGCGTCGGATCCCCTTTGCGTTCCAGCAGCGCGTTGGTCGCTACGGTTGTGCCCATCTTCACCGCATCGATCTGCCCCTCCGGGAGAGGCGCTCCCGGCGCCAGCCCCAACAGGCGGCGCACGCCCTCGACGGCGGCATCCTCGTATTGCTCCGGATTCTCCGAAAGCAGTTTCAGAGTCTCGAATCC
>JABDPP010000231.1 GCA_013042765.1 Litoreibacter sp. | reverse complement strand
GTTGAACCTCGATGTCTCGGCATCAGTGGTTGTGATCCTGATCCTGGCTCTGGTTTTTGTTCTGGGATGGCCATTGGAGTGGGTACCGATCGTTCTGATCATCCTGCCCATCCTGGCGCCGGTCCTGATCGAGCTGGAGGTCAATATGCTCTGGTTCGCGATCCTGGTGGCCGTCTGTTTGCAGACAGCGTGGCTCAGTCCGCCCGTGGCTCTTTCGGCCTATTTCCTGAAAGGCGTCGTGCCGGAATGGGACCTGAAGGATATTTATCTGGGCATGATGCAGTTCATGGTCATCCAGATCATCGGACTGGCCATCGTGTTCATGATCCCGGGGATTGCCACATGGTTGCCCCGCTACATATACGGCGGCTGACCCGACCTCCGGTTGGCCAACATGAGAGCGCGCTCCCGGCGCGCTCTCTCTTTTTGAGTAAGGATGTAATCGCCTTCGGCGAGGATATTTGGGCCAAAAAGAAACAGCACGCAGGCTCTGCGGCTTTCATTTCTCGAGAAATATCCCCGCCGGAGGCAATTGCCCTGTAAGGGCACAAAACTTGCGAAGAAACGGCTCAGGTCCTGCGGAGCCGGATGACCACGTCAACTTTCGAAATCTCGGTGCCGTCGGGCGCGTCAGGCAGGGCCGCGATTTCGAGTTGTTCCTTGGGGGCGTCGGAAAGCGTTCCGTCATTTTCCCAGAAGAAATGCGGGTGATCATCGACCCGTGTGTCGAAATAGGATTTTGTTCCATCGACCATGACTTCGCGGATCAGGCCCGCGTCCGAGAAGGCGCGCAGAGTGTTGTAGACGGTCGCCAGCGAAACCGGCTCGCCGCTCTGTTTGACGGCCTCATGCAGGCTCTCGGCCGTGATGTGACGGTGTTTGCCATCGCCAACCAGGCGTTCTGCCAGCGCCACGCGCTGACGTGTCGGGCGCAAGCCCGCCCCTGCCAGCCAATCGAGGCTCCGCTGTGTTTCTTCTGGTTTCATCACGCCAAATCCATACTCTACACTTTATATATAGGGTGTCTTAGGTCCCTGTTTCAAATGAAAATCGTTGATTGCCGAGACTGGGCAAGCCTTGCGCACGGGCTCGCGCCAATGCTAGACCCACCGAAAGCAATTGCTACGACATATGGGGGCAGGACTGCATGGCGGATTATCCGACAAGCTTTGACAGGGACGCGCTACTGGAATGCGCACGCGGGGACCTCTTTGGCCCCGGGAACGCGCAACTGCCGCTTCCCCCGATGTTGATGATGGACCGCATCACCGAGATCAGCGGTGATGGCGGCGGACATGGCAAGGGCCATGTGGTGGCCGAGTTCGACATTTCTCCGGACCTGTGGTTCTTCGAGTGCCATTTCCCGGGCAATCCGATCATGCCGGGCTGCCTCGGGCTGGATGGACTTTGGCAGCTGACCGGGTTCAATCTGGGCTGGCGTGGCTGGCAGGGGCGCGGCTATGCGCTGGGCGTAGGTGAGGTCAAACTGACCGGTATGGTGCGTCCGGAACGCAAGATGCTGACCTATTACGTGGATTTCACCAAGGCCATCCAGACCCGCCGTCTGACCATGGGTGTCGCGGATGGTCGTGTCGAGGCGGATGGTGAAGTGATCTACCAGGTCAAAGATATGAAGGTCGCGCTTTCCGAAAGCTGAGCCTTGCGAGAGAAGGAAGATAGAATGCGTCGTGTCGTTGTCACAGGACTGGGGATTGTCTCCCCCATCGGGAATTCGGCCGACGCGGTGAGCGCCGCGTTGCGGGCCGGCCAGTCTGGCGTGGAGTTCTCAGAGGCCATGGCCGAGCATGGCTTCCGAAGCCAGATTGCCGGAACGCTCAAGATCGATGTCACTGAACATGTGGACAAGCGGCGGTTGCGCTTCATGGGGCCGGGCGCGGCTTATGCCCATATTGCCATGGAGCAGGCGATCGCGGATGCGGGCCTTGAGGACACTGACGTTGTTAACGAGCGCACGGGCCTGATCGCGGGCTCGGGTGGGCCGTCGACGTCGTCGATGCTGGTAGCCCATCAGACCGTTCTGGAGAAAGGCTCGCCGAAGCGGATCGGTCCTTTCGCCGTGCCCAAATGCATGAGTTCGACCATCTCGGCGAACTTGTCCACGGCCTTCCAGATCAAGGGGATCAACTACTCCATCACCTCGGCCTGCTCGACCTCGCTACACTGCATTGGCGCGGCGTCCGAACAGATCATGATGGGCAAGCAGGATGTGATGTTTGCCGGTGGGGGCGAGGAACTGGACTGGACGCTCTCGTGCCTCTTTGACGCGATGGGCGCGATGAGCTCGAAATATAATGACACGCCTGCGAAGGCCTCGCGTGCCTTCGACGCGGACCGCGACGGGTTCGTGATCGCCGGCGGCGGAGGGATCGTGGTGCTCGAAGAACTCGAACATGCCAAGGCGCGCGGCGCTAAGATTTATGCCGAGGTGACCGGGTTTGCGGCCACTTCTGATGGCCATGACATGGTGGCGCCTTCGGGAGAGGGTGGTGAACGGGCCATGCGCCTGGCGCTGAACACGATCCCAGAGGGTCGCAAGGTCAGCTACATCAATGCTCATGGCACCTCCACACCCGTAGGCGATGTCGGAGAGGTCGAGGCCGTGCGCCGCGTCTTCGGCGAGGGCAGCACACCGCCGATCAGTTCGACCAAGTCGATGACCGGGCACAGCCAGGGTGCGACCGGTGCGCAGGAGGCGATCTACTGTCTTTTGATGATGCAGGGCGATTTCATTGCCCCTTCGATCAATGTCGAAACGCTTGATCCCGCGCTGGCACCGGCAGAAATTGCCACCTCTCTGGTGGAGAATGCCGGGCTCGACACGGTGATGACCAATTCCTTCGGGTTCGGGGGCACCAATGGCTCCATGTTGCTGAGCAAATATAGCGGGTAGGTCTGATGGCGGATTTGATGACGGGCAAGCGCGGGCTGATCATGGGGGTCGCCAACGAGCGCTCGATCGCCTGGGGCATCGCGAAGGCCATAGCGGGCGAAGGGGCAGAGCTTGCCTTTTCCTATCAGGGCGAGGCCTTCGGGAAACGCGTGGCTCCCCTGGCCGAAAGCGTCGGGTCGGATTTCCTGGTAGATGTGGACGTGACAGATGATGGGTCTCTGGACGCGTGTTTTGCAGCTCTGAAAGAACGCTGGGGCAGCCTTGATTTCGTCGTGCACGCCATCGCTTATTCCGACAAGAACGAGTTGACCGGACGGTTTGTCGAGACATCGCGGGAAAACTTCAAGACCTCTCTGGTCATCTCCTGCTATTCGCTGATTGACGTGGCGCGCCGCGCGGCCCCCTTGATGGCCGCGAGCGAAGGCGGCGGCACGATCCTGACCCTGACCTATCAGGGCTCAAACCGCGTGACACCTTTCTACAACGTGATGGGCGTGGCCAAGGCGGCGTTGGAAAGCTCGGTGCGCTATCTGGCCAATGATCTGGGACCGGACGGGATCCGCGTGAACGCAATCAGCCCCGGCCCGATGAAGACATTGGCGGGGGCTGCCATCGGGGGCGCGCGCAAGACCTTCCGACAGACCGAGGCCAACGCGCCGCTGCGCGCCAACGCGACGCTGGAGGCTGTCGGCGGTACGGCCGTGTATCTGGCCTCCGATCTTGGCGCCTGCACCACGGGTGAGATTATCCGTGTGGATGGCGGATACCATGTGCTCGGTATGCCGCAGAGCGAGAACCTGTAGGATTTTCGCCTCCGGCGGGGATATTTCCAGAGAAATGAAAGATCTATCCGCTCTCCATCGGGGCGGGTGTGATAAGGCCGACAGTTACGCCTGAAGGATCCTCGACGATCGCAATGCGACCGGTATTCGGAACCTCGTAAATTTCGCGGATCACCTGTCCGCCAGCCTCTGTCGTAGCCGCAATGGCCGCGTCCACGTCATCCACTGCAAAATAGGTAATCCAATGGGGCGGGGCCTCGTTCAGATCGGCCATGTGGGCCATGTCCATGAACCCTGCCATCGGTTTGCCGTCTTTCATGCCAATGTGGTAGTCACCGCCCTCGGGCATGGGCATCGTCTCGAAACTCCAGCCGCAAAGTGATTGGTAATAGTTCAGGGCCGCAGGCAGATCGCGGGTCATGAGCTCGTTCCACCAGGCCACGCCGTGTCGCTCTGACATCCTCGCTCCTCCATTTGTTGCACGGGGACACGATAGCACGATTCGGCGTTTCCCTTGAGGATACCTTGTGCAAGTCTTGCCCCAGAGAAGGAGCGTTCCATGCCGATCACCACCTGCGTTTTCGATGCCTATGGCACTTTGTTTGACGTCGCTGCTGCCGCGCGTGAAGCGGCGGCTGAACCCGGCCGCGAGGCATTTGCCGAGGTCTGGATGAAGCTCGCCAATGACTGGCGGCTCAAGCAGCTGCAATATACCTGGCTCAGGGCGGTGACAGGCGATCACACGGATTTCTGGGAAGTCACGCAAAACGGTCTGGACTGGGCGCTGGAGGCCAACGGGCTTGATGATCCAGACCTTCGCGAGCGGCTTTTGCAGCTGTATTGGGAGTTGTCCGCCTATCCTGAGGTACCATCGATGCTGGCGGCCTTGAAAAACGCGGGGCTGAACACGGCGATCCTGTCAAACGGCTCGCCCGATATGCTCGATGGCGCGGTGCAATCGGCACAGGTGGGTGACGTGCTCGACGACGTGTTGAGCGTGGAGAGCGTCGGCGTTTTCAAGCCCCATGCCTCGGTCTATGACCTTGTGGGCGCGCGGTTCGGTTGTGCCAAGGGCGAGGTTCTCTTTGTGTCCTCCAACGGATGGGATGCGGCGGCGGCGGCGGGCTACGGCTTTGCCACGGCGTGGGTCAACCGCGCGGGGGAGCCGGTCGACCGGTTGCCCTGGAAGCCGGATCACGTGCTAAGCGATCTCACCTCGATCCCCGATCTGGCGGGCCGGCTCTGATGGCCGTATTCAACAGCTCCGACGGTGTTGCCCTGCATTTCGACGATGAGGGCGCGGGCCTGCCGCTCTTGTGCCTGTCGGGCCTGACGCGCAATGCGAGCGATTTCGACTACCTGATGCCGCATTTGCCACCGTGCCGGGTGATCCGGCTGGATTACAGGGGGCGCGGCAGGTCCGGCTGGAGCGATCCGGCCAGCTACACGATCCCGCGTGAGGCGCTTGATGTGATCGAGCTGCTCGACCATCTCGGGCTGGAGCGTTCGGCTGTGCTTGGCACCTCGCGGGGCGGGTTGATCGCCATGATGCTGGCGGCCACAGCGAAGGATCGACTGATCGGCGCTTGTCTCAACGATATTGGCCCGGAGATCGTGGAAGCTGGGCTTGATGTGATCAAGGGCTATGTGGGGCGCAAGCCGCCCTTTGCCAACCATGCGGAAGCCGCCGCGGCGCGACCGGCACTCATGCAGGGGTTCGCCAATGTTCCACAGGAACGTTGGTGGGCTGAGGTTGAGAAACTCTACGCAGAGACACCCGACGGGCTCGAGCTGACCTACGATCCGAAGCTGCGCGATGCGGTTCTTGCGGCCGAGGGGCAGCCGACACCGGACCTCTGGCCGCTTTTCGATGCGTTCGCCGGATTGCCCCTTGCCCTTGTGCGCGGGGCGAATTCTGATCTTCTGAGCGTGGAGACCGCCACCGAGATGCGTCAGCGCCGCCCCGACATGCTCTTTGCCGAAGTGCCGGACCGTGCGCATATCCCGTTTCTCGATGAACCGGAGGCCGTGGCGGTCATCCGGCAGTTCGTGGAGTTGTGTCGATGAACTGGGAGATGATCCAGGCTGCGCAGGCGCGGCTTGCGGGCCATGCAAGGCGCACGCCGCTGCTCAGCTCGCCTTTTATTGACCAGCTGGCCGGGCGGCGTGTGTTGATCAAGGCGGAGCCGTTGCAGCATACAGGCTCGTTCAAGTTCCGCGGCGCCTGGTCGGCGATATCTGCTCTGGATGAGGAAGCTCTCAAAGCTGGCGTCATCGCCTTTTCGAGCGGCAATCACGCGCAGGGCGTGGCTTTGGCAGCCCGCCAGCGCGGAACAGCGGCAGTGATTATTATGCCTGCTGATGCGCCGCAACTGAAGATCGACAACACACGCGCCTTGGGGGCGGAAGTCGTGCTTTATGACCGGGCGACGGAGGATCGCGACGCGATCGGGGAGGAGCTGTCACAGGCGCGGGGCCTCACCCTCATCAAGCCTTATGATGAGCCTCTCGTGATTGCCGGGCAGGGCACGACCGGTATCGAGATTGCCGAACAGACGGCCGAGGCGGGCGTGACCTCCGGCGATGTCCTGGTTTGCTGTGGGGGTGGCGGGCTGACCTCGGGTATTGCGTTGGCTCTGGAGGTGCGGGCGCCGGGTTTCCGTGTTCGTCCGGTGGAGCCGGAAGGCTACGACGATGTCACCCGCTCGCTGGCCGAGGGCAAGATTCGGCGAAATGAACAGCTTGCCGGTGGATTGTGCGATGCGATCGTGACGCCGCAGCCGGGCAACCTGACTTTCCCGATCATGCAGCGGCTTTGCGGGCCGGGTGTCGTGGTCCCCGAGGAGGACTGCCTGAGGGCCATGGCCGTGGCCTTCTCGCGTCTGAAACTGGTTCTCGAACCCGGCGGGGCAGTCGCGTTGGCGGCGGCGCTCTATCATGGCGCGGGCATCGAGGGGGAGGCCGTGGTCGCGATCGCCTCCGGGGGGAACGTGGATGCGGAGGTCTACCGCATGGCGCTGGAGCGCTATGGCGACGGTGATTGAGCGGACAGCTTAGGGCGTGTCGGCCGGGCTATGTGCTGGGCGGCGCAGGCTCGCGGCAAACAGGACCCAGCTGATCAGCATCATCACGGCGGCCAGAAGATAGGGCGCACCGGGCATGTAAACCGGCGTGTCGGGAGCTGTGAACCATGCAAAGACCTGTGTCATCAGGATTGGCGTCGCGATCATTCCGATCGCGTTGATCGAGGCCAGAACGCCCTGCAATTCGCCCTGCTGGTCATCGGCCGCGCGCCCCGACATCACACCTTGCAGGGCAGGGGCTACGACCGCGCCGAGCGAGGCCAGCGGGGTCATCAGGAGCAGCGCCCAGCCGCTGGTGATATTGGCGATGATGGCCAGCGTGATGGCATTGTAGAGCAGGCCCAGATAGACGGTCCGGATCTCTCCCAGCCGGGGGATGATGATGCGGATCAGTCCTCCCTGCGTGATCGCCATGGCGATCCCGTAGACCGCCAGAGATATCCCGATCATGCCCGGCTCCCAGCCGAAGGCGGCTTGCGTGTAATAGGCCCAGACCGCCGGGTAGACCATGTTGGAGATCTGGTAGAAGAAAAACACCACAAGAAGCCAGCCAACGCCGGGAATGCTGCCAATATATTTCAACCCGCCTGCCGGGTTGGCCCGCTTCCACTCGAAGGGGCGCCGGTTCTCCTTGGTCACGGTTTCCGGCAGGACGAAGTAGCCGAACACCATATTGGCCGCGGCCAGTGCGGCTGCGGCAAAGAAGGGCGCGCGGGGGCCGAACTCTGCCAGGAGCCCACCGATGACCGGGCCGAGGATGAACCCAACACCGAACCCTGCGGAGATCAGGCCAAAATTCTGGGCTTTCTTACCGCGCTCGGAGATGTCGGCCATGAAGGCGGAGGCTGTGGCTTGCGTGGCGGCTGTGATCCCGCCGACGATCCGGCCGATGAGGAGCAGCCAGATCGTGCCGGCCAGAGCCATCACGAGGTAGTCCAGCGCCATGATGCCCAGCGAGGTCAGAAGGACCGGGCGTCGCCCGAACCGGTCACTCAGGCCACCGATTGTCGGGCTGAACAGAAACTGCATCACGGCAAAGACCGCGGACAGGATGCCGCCCCAGATCGCTGCCTCCGAGATGTCGCTGCCGCGCAGTTCCATGATCAGCTCTGGCATCACTGGCAGGATCAGGCCAATGCCCATCGCATCCAGGATCACGGTGATCATGATGAAGGTGACGGAGAGGTTGCGCTTCATTGAAACTCTTGACTGCTCAGGTTCGAACCATGCCGTGCGCGGTCAAGGCGATCAAGAGGCGCGTGTGGCGGCGCGAGCCGCGGCTGCGAAGCGTCTCGCCTGCGTCGGGGCCTGACCGAGCTGCGCTTCCGGATTGAAGATCACACCGAGGTCTTTGTCCGGCCACGCCGCCAGCGCTTTTTCGGCCAGCGAGCCGCCATTGGCCAGAACCTCCTGACAGAGCGCCTTGACGGCATCCTGCGCGGCGAGGCGCGGCATGGTGCGGGCAAGTTCAAACGAGAGCGCCTCGGCGTAGATCAGGCCGCGCCCGTCGTCGATATTGGCACACATCGCGGCGATGTCTGGTGTCAGGCCAGCGGTCATCTGAGCTGCGATCCGGCTGGCCTGCCCGGCGGCCATACAAAGTTGTGGCAAGCTCATCCACTCGGTCATCCACGCAGCTCCGTCACGCTGCTGGCGGTGCAGGCCCGCGCCTTGCAGGACCGAGTTCAGGCCTACGGCCATGCGCGCCAGTGCGACCAGGGCCGAGGGCTGCACCGGGTTCTGCTTTTGCGGCATGGTGGAGGAGCCACCGCCCTCTGACAGTGTCACTTCCCCCTGCACGGATAGGGTCATCAGGAGCAGGTCCTCGCCCATTTTCCCAAGTGATACAGTGAGTTGCGACAGCCATGCGGCGAGTCGCCCGATCTGATCCCTTGTGCTGTGCCAACTGGCTTCAGGATCGCCCAGCCCCAGTTCCTGCGCCAGTGCCTTGCGCACCTCGGGACCATCAGGCCCCATGGCGGAGAGGGTTCCCGCCGCGCCGGAGAGCGAGACTTGCAGGACCTCCGACCGCACTGCTTCGAGGTGGCCAAGCTGACGGAGCAGCGGGTCGCCCCATTCGGCCAGGACGGCGCCGAAACTCGTGGGCGTGGCGACCTGCCCATAGGTGCGTGCGGATATGGGCGTTTCGGCATGGGCCTCCGCCAGATCCGTCAGCGTGCCCAGCAGCACGGTAATCCGTGTTTCAAGAATTGCCAGAACCTGCCGCAACCGCAACACCAGCCCGGTGTCCATTATGTCCTGAGATGTGGCGCCAAAATGCAGGTATTGTGCATGTTCGGGCGCTTCCATCGCCTTGCGGAAAGCCGCCAGAAGGGCTGGCACCGGCACCGCGTTTTGGCCTGTCTGTTCAGACAACCCGGCGGGGTCGATCTGCACTTCCATTGCGGCGCGGTGAATGAAATTCGCCGACAGTTCGGGGATCACCCCAAGCTTTCCCTGGGCCTTGGCCAGCGCCCCTTCGACTAGCATCATCGCGCGGACCTCGGCGCTGTCGGTGAACAGCTTGCCGATCTCAGGAT
>JABDPP010000228.1 GCA_013042765.1 Litoreibacter sp. | reverse complement strand
GTTGAACGGCGCCAGGACGCTGGGTGATGCCTTGCGCACCGCGATCAGCAGAAGCAGAACCCCGGTACCACCGCACAGGCCCATCGCCGCAATCATGATCAGATCTCCGTTCAGCGCAATCGGGCTGAAAGCACCCGACAGAATCGCGTAACTCACCATGCAGACCGCCGAGGCCACCGACGAATAGAGGTAGATCACAGCGCTCGACACCTCGACATCGATCCGGCGCGCCGTCACAATCGACAATGCATAGAAAAACGCAGCGATCAGCGGAAAGGCGGCATAGGGCTCAAACGCCTGCGTGCCCGGTCTCAGGATCAGCATTGCCCCCAAAAAGCCCAGCACCACCGAGCCCCAGCGCCAAGGCCCGACACGTTCGCCCAAGATCGGGATCGATAGCGCCACGGTAAAGAGCGACAGGGTGTAAACCAGCGCTGCGGCGGTGGCGAACTCCATGTGACTGAGCGCGAGGTAGTAACAAAGCTGGGCAATCGCGACCATAACGCCGCGTGACAGGCCCAATGGCCATTGCCGCAGCTTCAGCCTTTCCACGCCACCCTGCAACTCGCCCGCCCACCACAGGTAAAGAAGGCTCGGGATCACCCCGATCGTGTTGCGGTAGGCGGTCAGTTCCACCGTTGAATAGCGCTCCAGCAGGAGCCGCACGAAGACATTCATGCTGTCGAGGCAGACAATACCGCAGAGCAGGATCACGATGGCCGCGAACAGGCTTGAACTTGGCGCGTAGCCTTCTGCCTGCTCCGGCGCGCTCAAAGCAGGTTATGCTGTGCGAACAGGTCCCTGAGATCGGATTCCGGGCGCGCGCCGATATGGGAGATCACCTCGGAGGCACCGAGGCAGCCCATCCGCCCGCAGGCTTCCAGATCGAACCCGTTGCTCAATCCCCAAAGGAACGCACCCGCGAACAGATCGCCCGCGCCCGTCGCATCGACAACGCGCACCGGAACCGCAGGAGCATGCCAGCGCTGCCCATCCGAAAGGATATGGGCGCCATGCTCACTGTCCGTGCAGGCAAGAACGCCGACGTCCTGAGCGCCCTGCGCCAGCGCGGCCTCGAAATCATCCGTTTCATACATCGAGAGGATCTCGGCCCGGTTGCAGAACAGCAGGTCGACATGGTCGCGGATCATGGCGCGAAACGCTGCCCGGTGCCGGTCTACGCAAAACGGGTCCGACAAGGTCAGGGACACGCGCCCGCCCGCGCCCTTACAGGCGGCAATCGCCTTGGCGAAGGCTTCGTGGCTGTCCGGCCCGTCGAAACGGTAGCCCTCAAGATAGATCCAGTCGGCATCGGCCATCTGCCCCTCGTCGATATCCGACGGGCTCAGAAATTCGGTCACGCCGAGATAGGTATTCATGGAGCGCTCACCATCAGGCGTCACCAGCACGATGCAACGGCCGGTTTCGGCGGCGTGATCGCCATCCGCCAGCGGCGTATCGTAATCGGCACCCTGCGCACGCAGGTCATGGGCGAAGATCGCGCCAAGCTGGTCGTCCTTCACCTTGCCCACGTAAGCCGTGCGCCCGCCCAGATGCGCCACCGCGGCGATAGTGTTGGCCGCCGAGCCACCACTGATCTCGCGCGCCGGGCCAATCCGGCCATAGAGCTCTACCCCGCGGTCGCGGTCGGTGAGCTGCATGATGCCCTTCTGAACGCCGTTCTCCGTTAGGAACGCGTCCGGGCATTCCCACAGCACGTCAACCATCGCATTGCCGATGCCGACCACCTGATATGTCTTCGTCATATTGTTTTTTCCTCAAAAGGGCAGAGATCGCGGACTACGCAGTTGGAGCACATCGGCTTTCGCGCCTTGCACACGTAACGCCCGTGCAGGATCAGCCAATGATGCGCATGATGCTGGAACTCGACCGGAATGTTGTCTTCGATCGCGCGTTCGACATGATCGACCGTCTTGCCCGGACAGATACCGGTCCGGTTGCCGACGCGGAAGATATGGGTGTCCACGGCCTGCGCGGGATAGCTCCACCACATGTTGAGCACCACATTGGCGGTCTTGCGGCCTACGCCCGGCAATGATTGCAGCGCCGCACGTGACGACGGAACCTTGCCATCATATTCGTCTACAAGGATACGGCTCAACTTGATGACATTCTTGGCCTTGTTGCGGAAGAGCCCGATCGTCTTGATATGTTCGATCAGGCCTTCCTCACCCAGCGCCAGCATCTTCTCCGGGGTGTCGGCGATCTCGAACAGTTGCGCAGTGGCGCGGTTCACGCCGACATCGGTGGCTTGTGCGGACAGCGCGACCGCCACCACCAGCGTATAGGCATTCACGTGGTTCAATTCACCCTTGGGTTCGGGATCGGCGGCTTCGAACCGGGAGAAGATCTCGTGGATCGTGTGATAATCGAGTTGCTTGGCCATGCAGGCGGTATGCCTTGTCCGCGCGACGCGGGCAAGGTGTCAGGATGCAGTCACCTTCGGGCACGGTTTGCGCATAATTCGGGTCGCAGGGATAGGCGCCGGGGCTTATATTGGACCCAAGCAAGAGGACCACATCCATGACGACCCCGGCAGAGCAATCCTACCATTACGGCATCGTGAAACGCGCGATCGAGCTGATCGACGACGCCGAAGGCACCGAGCTTCCGTTGGAGGCCCTGGCCGCCCGGATGAACATGAGCCCCGCGCATTTCCAGCGCCTGTTCAGCAAATGGACTGGCGTCTCGCCAAAGCGCTACCAGCAATACCTGACGCTGAACCACGCCAAGAGCCTGCTCGACGCGAAATTCACGACCCTTGAGACGGCGGAGAATGTCGGCCTGTCGGGAAGTGGCCGCCTACATGATCTGTTCCTGCGCTGGGAGGCGATGAGCCCAGGTGAGTTCGCCCGCAAAGGCGAGGGCCTGACCATCCGTTTCGGTTGGTTTGACAGCCCCTTTGGCGAAGTTCTCGCGATGGGCACGGATCGCGGTCTCTGCGGCATGGCGTTCAGCGCCGAAACCGGGCGGGCGGCGGCTCTTGCCGACATGGAAGCCCGCTGGCCGAAAGCGCGTTTCGTGGAAGACCCCAAAGCCCTTGCGCCCATCGTTGCGACCGCGTTTCAGGGAAGTGGTGAGTTGCCTTTGCATTTGATTGGCGCGCCGTTTCAGATCAAGGTCTGGGAAGCGCTGCTGGCGATCCCCTCGGGCCATGTTTCGACCTACTCGGAACTGGCAAAGGTCGTCGGCAATCCCAAGGCCGTACGCGCCGTGGGCACGGCGGTGGGCCGTAACCCCATCAGCTGGCTGATCCCCTGTCACCGCGCCTTGCGGAAATCAGGCGGGCTGGGCGGCTATCACTGGGGGCTGCCGGTCAAACGCGCCATGCTGGCCTATGAAGCAGCCCGCGAAGAGGCCATCTGAGGCGGCAAGAAGCCGCCGAAAACGCGCCCAACCCCTTAACAGTTTACCTTTGGATTCCTATGTTTGGCGTACACGCCGGACCTATCCGGCCAAAAAAGACAAACACAATGAACACCAAGGGCAGAGCATATGAAAATCCAGATCGTCATCGGGGCCGTTGCGGCCTTGTCCCTGAGCGCCTGCGTTCAGAACCAATATGCAGGCAGCAACTCGAACGCGCAGACCGGCGCCGTGATCGGCGGGATTGCCGGAGGCCTGCTGGGCGCGTCCTCTTCGGACAACAAGCTGATCAAGGGCGTTGTGGGCGGCGCGATCGGTGCTGCCGTGGGTGGTGCGATCGGCCAGCAGCTGGACCGGCAGGCCGAAGATCTGCGGCGCGACATCGACAATGAGGACGTGGGCATCGTGAACACCGGCTCCGAGCTGCGCGTAACCATGCCGCAGGACCTTCTCTTCGACGTCGACAGCACCGCGCTGCGCCCGGTCCTTCGGTCCGACCTGATCGCTTTGGCGGGCAATCTGAATGACTACCCCGATACGACCGTCATGGTGATCGGCCATACCGATTCCACCGGCAGCGACGATTACAATTACGACCTGTCAGACCGCCGCGCGGCAGTGGTCTCCTATGAGCTGCGCACCAACGGTGTCGCGCCGGGCCGTATCGAGTCCTTCGGACGCGGTGAAAGCCAGCCTGTTGCCTCGAACGAGAGCGAGTATGGCCGCTCCCAGAACCGCCGTGTGGAGATCATCATCCGGCCGAACGCCGTCTGAGCTGACCACGAGCTGCAGGACATAGGCAGCATTCAGCCCCGGGAACGTCTGGTTCGACGGCCCGGGGTTAATTTTGACCAATCGCGCTTTTTGATTGCCGTAGGGTGCATTTTGGTAATAGATTTTGACCAATCTGCGCGAGAGTCAAAATGCCATTTCAAAAGATCCAGGCGGAAAAGCTGTCCAGTTCGGTCGTAAACCAGATCGAACTGCTGATCCTGCGCGGCATCCTGCGCCCTGGCGACCGCCTGCCCTCGGAACGCGAGCTTGCAGACCAGCTGGGCGTCTCACGCCCGTCCCTTCGCGAAGCGGTGTCTGAACTTCAGGAGCGCGGCTTGCTCAAAGCACGGGCCGGGGCCGGGATTTTCGTGGGCGAGATGATTGGTGCAGCCTTCTCCGACGCCTTGCTTGACCTCTTTGCCCGTCACGATGAAGCGGTGTTCGACTACATCGATTTCCGCCGCGACATGGAAGGGCTCGCCGCCGAGCGGGCCGCGATACGCGGCTCCGACACGGATCTCAAGGTCGTTGACACGATCTTTCAGAAAATGGTTGCCGCCCATTCCAAGCGTGACCCGTCTGAGGAGGCCCAGCTTGATGCGGAGTTCCATCTCGCCATTATTGAGGCCAGCCACAACGTGGTGATGCTCCACATGATGCGGGCGATGTTCCAGATGCTGCGCGAAGGGGTTTTCTACAACCGTAAGGTGATGTTTCAACAGCGCCTGACACGGGACGATCTTCTGAACCAGCACCGCGCCATCAACGAGGCGCTCCAGGCCCGGGATCCAGCTGCCGCGCGTGCCATGGTCGCGGCGCACCTGAACTACGTGGAGCAGAGCCTGTCAGACCAGCAGCGCGCCGACCATAACGAACTGATCGCTCGCCAGAGGCTGCAAAGCGAAACCCGGCGCTGATCAGGAGCGAGCTTCGCTAGCAACTAGTCGGTCTTCGGCGGCGCGCCCCCTGCAAAGGCATTGCCCCCCTGATAGTCGCAAGGTGCCTCCTGCATCTGCAAATGGAGGCCATCCCCGGCATACGGATGGGCCCGCGCAAGATCTTCATCGAAATCAATCCCAAGGCCGGGCCCTTCCGGTGGCCTGATGAAGCCGTTTTCGACCTTGATGGAGCCCCTGATCAGATCCGCGTGAAACTGCGTCTCGATCGTTTCGGCCATAAGCAGGTTTGGTATTGAGGCCGCCAGATGGATATTGGCAGCCCATTCCAGCGGCCCCGCATAGAGATGCGGCGCCATCTCGGCATTGAACACCTCGGCAATGGCGGCGAGCTTTTTCATCTCCCACAAACCACCTGCCCGGCCCAACGCGGGTTGCATGATCTTCGCACCACCGGTTCTGAGCAGCGCCGCGAACTCCGCCTTGGTGGTCAGCCGCTCACCGGTCGCAATCGGGATCCGCACGGCCTGGGCCACTTGGGCAAATTCCAGCAGGTTGTCCGGCGGGATCGGCTCCTCGAACCACAGCGGGCTGTAGGGCTCCAGGGCCTGCCCGAGCCGGATCGCTCCGGCAGTGTTGAACTGGCCGTGGGTGCCAAAAAGAAGATCGGCCCTGTCGCCGATCGCCTCCCGGATCGCTTTGCAGAACGCAACCGAAAGGGAAATGTCGGTCATCGCCGGCTGGTGCCCGCCCCGGATCGTATAGGGGCCTGCGGGATCGAACTTCACCGCGGTATAGCCACGATCCACCGCTTCAACCGCCGCTTCCGCCGCCAACTCCGGCGAGGTCCAGAAGGCGTCCATATCGTGATGCGGCAGCGGGTAGAGATAGGTATAGGCGCGGATCTTTTCATTCATGCGACCGCCCAACAGGGCCCAGACCGGGCGGTCCCGGGCCTTTCCCAGAATATCCCAGCAAGCAATCTCGAGTCCCGAAAACGCGCCCATGACGGTCGGATCGGGACGCTGGGTGAAGCCCGACGAATAGGCCCGGCGAAACATCAGCTCGATGTTTTCCGGATTTTCGCCTTTCACGTGCCGCGCGAACACATCCTCGATCACCGCTTGCATCACCTCGGGCGCCACGGCTGAGGCATAGACCTCCCCATAGCCGACCAGACCGGTATCCGTCGTCAGCTTGGTGAAGATCCAGTAGCGCCCGCCCCAACCCGGCGCCGGGGGCGCGGTGATGATGACATCAAGATCGGTCAGTTTCATTCCTGCCATCCCTTTTCAGGAGCCTCCGCCCCGCTCATCGAGACAATCACCAATCACAGGCCCGGTCCAGATAATCTGCTGCCGGCGCCGCCTAGAAGATAATCACGTTGCGCCGGGCCGCGCCGGAACGCGTGTCGTCAATCGCCTCGTTGATCTGATCGAGGCTCCAGCGCCCGGAGATCAACTCGTCGAGCTTGAGCCGCCCCTGCTGGTAAAGATCAATCATCCACGGGATATCGCGCTTGAGCACCACATCACCCATCTTGCTGCCTTTGACGCCTTGGCCCAATGCTCCGAAAATGACCGGCTCGTAGGACGCCTTGTCGCCGGAATGGGGCATGCCCACGGCATAGATATCTCCGTGGGGCGCTAGGAAACGCGCGGCGCTCTCATAGGCTGGGATCACACCGACGGTCACAAAAACCGCATCGGCCATGCGGCGGTCGGTGAGGCGCGCGACCTCTCTCCAGGGTTTCTCCGCAGTGGCTAGGATACCATCGGTCGCCCCAAACTCCTTCGCGGCCTCGAGCTTCTCCTCGACCATGTCTATCGCGATGATCCGCGCGGCCCCGGCAATAGCCGCGCCCTGTATCGCGTTGAGCCCGACCCCGCCCGCTCCGATCACCACCACGTTCTGTCCCGGACGGACGCCGGCGGTGTTGACGACAGCACCGACCCCGGTGATCACGCCGCACGACAGGAGGCACGCCACCTCCATGCCCATATCCTCGGGGATCTTAGCGATCTGGCTTTGATGTACGACCGCCTTTTCCGCGAAGGCCCCGCAATTGAGACCATGCTCGACCGCAGAGCCGTCCGCCTTCGCGAGCAGCCCAGCCATCTTGTCGACGGAGGTGGTGCATTGCACCTGGCGGCCCGTTACACATTGCGGGCAGTCCCCGCAGGCCCGTATCAGGGTCACAAGGACCGTGTCCCCAAGTTGATACTCCGTCACCCCGGCGCCCAGCGCGGTGATCCGACCAGCAGCTTCGTGGCCATAAACCGCAGGCAGTGATCCGCCCCATCCCCCATCCATGTAGGAGATATCCGAGTGGCAGACGGCACAGGCCTCCAGCGTGACCTCCACCTCGCCGGTTCGCGGCGCGTTCAGGGTGATTTCCTCGATGCTCAGAGGTGC
>JABDPP010000226.1 GCA_013042765.1 Litoreibacter sp. | reverse complement strand
GTCGAGGGTGGTGCGGTCGGCTTCTTCTCGCTCGAGATGAGCGCCGAACAGCTCGCCGCCCGGGTCTTGTCAGAGGCCGCGGAAGTCCCGTCGGAACAAATCCGGCGCGGTGACATGACCGAAAGCGAGTTCCGCCGCTTCGTCGAAGCCGCCAAGTCGCTGGAAAGCTGCCCGCTCTATATCGACGACACGCCTGCCCTGCCCATCAGCCAGCTGGCCGCCCGCGCCCGCCGTCTGAAACGCACCCACGGGCTGGACGTGCTGATCATCGACTATCTTCAGTTGGTGCGCCCGGCGACGGCAAAAGACAGCCGTGTGAACGAAGTTTCCGAGATTACCCAGGGCCTGAAAGCGATCGCCAAGGAACTCGATATCCCCGTGATTGCCCTATCGCAGCTGTCGCGTCAGGTGGAGGCCCGCGAGGATAAGCGGCCCCAGCTGAGCGACTTGCGCGAATCCGGCTCGATCGAGCAGGACGCCGATGTGGTGATGTTCGTCTACCGCGAGGAATACTACAAAGAGCGCGAGAAGCCCTCCGATCACGAGCTTGAAAAAATGGCCGCATGGCAGACCGAAATGGAGCATTGCCACGGCAAGGCCGAGGTGATCATCGGCAAGCAGCGCCACGGCCCGATCGGCTCTGTTGAACTCAGCTTCGAAGGGCGGTTTACCCGGTTCGGCAATCTCGTGAAGCCATGGCAGAATGAGGGAGGTGACGGGTTCTGACCCGGCGCCCATATTCCGCCGAGACGCGAAGCCTGACACGACAAGGATGCGACTCAGGCAAAAATATGCTATGAAAGCTGCAGTGAAGTAAGTCTGCTGCGCCTCAATTCCAGGCATATCCTCTTAGAAATGCGCAAGAGAATCTTCCCGCAACCGCCGCCCTCAAAAGCGGCGGTTTCGCGTTGAGAGCGCTCTATTCAGCGCGCTTTGCACCCAGATGTTTACGCAGTTTCGATGGGCCGGCTTTCTTGCGCCCTTTGAATGGGTTCGCCTCGTTCTGGGATCGCATGAATAACCGGATCGGTGTTCCCGGCATGTCAAAGTCCTCCCGCAACCCGTTGACGAGATAGCGTGAATAGCTCGCCGGCAGCAGCTGCGGGTGCGAGCACATCACCACGAAACCGGGTGGGCGCGTCTTGGCCTGTGTCATGTAACGCAGCTTGATGCGCTTGCCTTGCGGTGCGGGCGGCGGATGCTGCTCCAGCATACCAACAAGCCAGCGGTTCAACGCCGAGGTTGGTACCCGGCGGTTCCAGACCTCATGGGCCTTCAGAATCGCATCCCTCAAACGATCGATCCCGCGCCCCGTCAGGGCCGAAACGGTGATCAGCGGCGCGCCGCGCAACTGCGGCAGCAACCGGTTAAACTGCTCTTTCAGGTCCCGAAGCTTGGCCTGTTTCTCGCCTTCCAGATCCCACTTGTTAACCGCTACGACCACCGCTCGGCCTTCGCGCTCAGCCAGATCGGCGATCCGCAGGTCCTGCTGCTCAAACGGGATATCGACATCGAGAAGAACCACCACCACCTCGGCGAATTTAACCGCGCGCAGACCGTCGGAGACGCTCAGCTTTTCCAACTTGTCCTGTACCTTGGCCTTCTTGCGCATCCCTGCAGTGTCGAAGATCCGCGTCGGCGTGCCCTCCCAATCCGTGGTCACGGAGATTGCATCGCGGGTAATACCGGCCTCGGGTCCGGTCAGCAGACGGTCCTCGCCGATGATCTTGTTGATCAGGGTCGACTTGCCCGCATTGGGCCTGCCAACGACGGCAATCTGCAATGGCCGCGCACGCGAGGGGGGCTGGTATTCGCCCTCCTCTTCCGCCTCGTCCTCGCTGAGGGTGACGTCAACCACAGGCTCGTTGGTCTGGGTTGTCTCGGCGGCAGCCTCGATCAGAGGGCGCAGGGTCGTGGCCAACTCGCCCATCCCCTCGCCATGTTCGGCAGACAGGCGAAGGGGCTCTCCCAGCCCCAACGCATAGGCTTCCAGCAGGCCAGCCTCACCCGCGCGGCCCTCCGCCTTGTTGGCGGCCAGGATCACATGGGCGGATTTTCGGCGCAGAATATCGGCAAAAATCTCGTCTGCGGGCAGAACGCCTGCCCGTGCGTCGATCACGAAGAGACACGCATCGGCCATCTCCACCGCGCGTTCGGTCAGCCGCCGCATCCGGCCCTGCAGACTTTCGTCAGTGGCGTTTTCAAGACCGGCCGTGTCGATGACGGTGAATTTCAAATCCCCCAGCCGCGCCGCGCCCTCGCGCAGGTCCCGCGTCACGCCCGGTTGGTCGTCCACAAGCGCCAGCCGCTTGCCGACCAAGCGATTGAACAGCGTGGACTTACCCACATTTGGGCGCCCCACAATGGCGAGGGTGAATGACATCTCTCTGGCTCCTGAACCGTCAGACGGGCGTCTTACAGGCAAACGCGCCTAACGGAAAGCGGCGAGTTGGCCTTTCTCCGTGACGACATAGAGCGTCCCGTTGACCACAACCGGGTTCGAGGCCGCGCCGCCACGGATCTCGGTCGTCGCGACCAGCGCGCCCGTGGCCGGGTCGAAGCTGCGGATCAAGCCGTCATCTGACGCCACCAGTAGCCGCCCGCCCGCCAGGATTGGACCGTAATGGGCGTAGACAGCTTGACGCCGCTTCAGCTTCTGGCGTTTGAAATAAGGAAGCAGCTCGGACCAGATCTTCTCTCCGGTTCCAGCATCAAGCCGCATCAACTCCGCCTGATCGGAAATCAGGAAGATGCTGTCGCTGGCTGGCCACGCGGGCGAATAGGCGCCTTCATTTGCAGTCCAGACCCGTTCCCCGGAACTTACATCAAGCGCTGCGGCCCGTCCGCCCTGGTTGGCGGCATAGATGCGGTTGCCCGCTAGCACCGGGTCGCCACTGATATCGGGAATACCCGCATAGGCCTGCCCACGCCGCTGGCCTACAATCGAGGCACTCCAAACGCGGATGCCCGATTTCTTGAGCGTTGCGGTCAGTTCTCCCGATGCAAACGGGAAGATCACCAACCGGTCTGAGACAATCGCTCCCGCGCCGCCATTAAAGACGGCGTTTCCGGGTGGCCCCTGCACCTCCCAGCGAATGCGCCCAAGCTCAAGATCTAGCGCCAGCGCACGGTTGTCGCGGCTAACGACATAGACCATGCCATCGGCAACGGTTGGCGCCGAGGTGACCGGGGCATCAAGCTTCTGGCGCCACAGCGTAGCCCCGCTGGCCGTATCGAGCGCGTAGAGCTCGCCAAAACCAGTCGCCGCGATCAGCGTCGACCCTGAAACCGCCAGACCACCGCCGGAGGCTTCCTTGCTTTTCTCATTAGACGGCACCAGATCGCGCGCCCAGATCTTCGCGCCTGACACGCTCGTCGCGGTGACGCGCGATGCGCTGTCCATGGTGAAGATGCGGTTTTCAAGAACCACCGGGTCGGTCGTGATCCGCGCTTTCCGCGAATTGCCAGCGCCGATATCAGCGCTCCAGACCTGTGTCAGCTCCGCGCCAAGCGCCGGATGCTGCAGGAACCGGGCCACGGTGCCGTTACGGTGTGTCCAGCTTTGATGGTTGACCTGCGCGGGCATGTTGAACGCCGCACCAGCGCGCGATGCCTGTGCCGGCTCAACCGCCAGTGCGGAATGCGTCTGCGATCCGGGAAGCGGATCGCGGGTGCCAAATCGCTCGCCGTTGAGGACAAGCTCCTGCTCGGCACAGGCGGCAAGCGACAGCAGCCCGAGTGCGAGAATTGCCTGTCTGGAGAACACCACGATTCCGAGTCCCTTCAAAACCTGATCCGCCCCGACGCTCAGCCGTCGGTCAGATCACCACCCACGGCCACAATCAACTCTGCCGCGCGTCGTTGCAAGCCCGGTGTCACTTCCGCGTCCACCAGAAGCGATTGTAGCAGTTCAATCGCGGCTTCGGTTTCCCCGGTCTCAATCAGCACAAGAGCCTTTTGTTCCTCGGCAAGCGTGCGGAACGCTGCGCCGGGCGCAGAAAGCGCGTCGAACGCCGCGATACGCTCCGAGGCCGGAGCTTCGAGGGTCAGCGCCTGCTTGAACGAGGCCAGTTCGCGGTAGATCGCCGGCGCATCCGCGGCCGAGGTCACGACCGAGAAAGCCTCACCCGCGCGGTTGGCGTCTGACGCAGCAAGCGCATCTGCCGCTGCCAGATGTCCTGCTATCGCTGCATGTTCCGGCGTCGTGCGGTCTGCGGCAAGAAGCGACTGGCCCTGATCATTGGCCTCGATCGCCGCAAGGATCTGATCTCCAAACGCCTCAGCGCTGCGCCTATCCTTGGCTTTTTGCCATTCGTTGAATGACGCGCCGCCCACGATCAGAAGAACGGCCACGCCGCCGATCCAACCCCAGCGCTTGAGAAGGGCGAATAGCCGGTCGCGGCGCACCTCTTCGGTGACTTCTTCGATAAAACTGTCTGTGGAGCTCAAGGCTGCCTCCTCCAAGGCTCTCGACCGGGCATCAACCCGCTCAATCTGAATGTGTCGAACCCGGTCTTACATTGAAGCCGGAAGGCTTGCCAAGAGGCATCGCACGAAGCCTGTGCTTTAGAGCACCAAGACGCCCGTTGCGTCAGGCTTGCGCCATAGTGTTGAACGCAGTAAACTGAACTGGTTGGTTTAGCACTGTGCCGATCGGAAAACAATTGATTGCGAATGGAAATTCTATAACGAGCGACGGAAATTCCCCCCGGCGCGGCTGTGCGACAGGATAGGCAAATGAGACTTTTTCCCATTGTCGTGGCAATTCTTGTTTCGGCAATTCTTTATCTCCTTGTGTTCGAGCGCGAACGGTTGATCGACCTCACCTCCGGGTCCGCGCCGGAGACGGCCCAGACGCAGGAAGATCCGGTCGCTCAGAACCAGGCTACCAAGGC
>JABDPP010000219.1 GCA_013042765.1 Litoreibacter sp. | reverse complement strand
ACCTTGTCCTCGACCCATTCGCTGAGGTCAGGGTTCCCCGCCGCATCGATTTTTTCGACCGATGCGGATCCACCTTCGCCGGCAGCGTCGAAATTGGCTGTACGTACGGTGATGATTTTTTTGCCGTCGCCGGACTGCACGGTTTGGATTGCGTTGCCAGCGTAGATCGGGCGCTCAAACGTTGCACCATCAATGACGGCTGTGACATCCGAGATCACCATCGCATCCAAGAGCGCGGCGGTGCGGGGAAGGATGTTCTTGGCGGTGGCAGTTGAGGGCGCAACGATATGCTCGTAGTCGCCGGCAAGCGAGATGATCAGGTCGGACACGGGCTCAGCCAAGCCATTTCCGTATGCTGCATCATCTGCGCACAGCACTTTCGAAACACCGTCGAGCTTCGCCGCTGCTTCGGCCGCACCGCCACATCCGGCGCTCGCGCACAGGACGGTCACATCGCCCAAGGGCTTCGCGGCCGTCACGGCCTTTGCGGTCGCGTCAACGGACAGTTCGCCACCGACAACCTCGGCTAGAAGTAGTACAGCCATTAGATTACCCCCGCTTCGTCTTTGAGTTTTGCCACCAGTTCATCGACCGAAGCGACTTTGATGCCGGCCTTGCGGGCCTCGGGCTCGGTGGTCTTTACGATTGTCAGCCGCGAGGCAACATCAACGCCGAAATCAGCCGGTGTTTTCTCGTCCAGCGGCTTTTTCTTCGCTTTCATGATGTTGGGAAGCGAGGCGTAGCGTGGCTCGTTCAGGCGCAGGTCGACGGTCACGACCGTTGGCATCTTGACTTTGATCGTCTGCAGGCCGCCATCCACTTCGCGGGTGACCACTGCGGCATCGCCATCTACATCCAGTTCAGATGCGAAGGTCGCCTGGCTCCAACCCAGAAGGGCAGACAGCATCTGGCCAGTGGCGTTCATATCGTTGTCGATCGCCTGCTTGCCGCACAGAACCAGCGAAGGCTCTTCCGCGTCGACAACACCCTTGAGCAGCTTCGCAACGGTCAGAGGCTCGATGTCATTGTGCACGTCATCGGAGGCAACAATCAGAATTGCCCGATCCGCACCCATTGCCAGCGCGGTGCGCAGGGTCTCCTGCGCCTGCTTGACGCCGACCGAGACAGCGATGATCTCGTCAGCCTTGCCAGCTTCCTTCAGGCGGATCGCCTCTTCGACAGCGATTTCGTCGAATGGGTTCATCGACATTTTGACATTTGCAAGATCGACGCCGCTGCCGTCCGCTTTCACACGCACTTTCACATTGTAATCGATCACGCGTTTGACGGGCACGAGGACCTTCATCTGCGGTATCTCCATTGTTTCGCCTGACTCACAGGCGTTGAATTTCATGCCTCCCATGTAAAGGAGCAAGTCGGAGGAAAACAGGGCAAAATCGACGCGTTTTTGTCATCTGACGCCGCGTTGCCGCGAATCCCCGGAGCAATGCAGCTTTTTGCCGGTTTACCGGTTTGCGCCGGGAACCCAGAGAACGTCGTCCTTGCCGTCATTATTGGCAATGCGGGACGCCACGAAAAACCAATCGGAAAGCCGGTTCAGGTATTTCACCGCCGACGGGTTGATCACTTCCATGGTGGCCAGCTCAACGGTTAGCCGTTCCGCGCGGCGCGAGACCGTCCGGCACAGGTGCAACTGGGCAGCAAGTGCCGAGCCACCCGGCAGGATGAAGGAACGCAAAGGCTCCAGCGCATCATTCATCGCGTCAATCTCTGCCTCGAGACGTTCTACCTGGCCCGCGGTCATGCGCAGCGGCGGATATTCGGCCTCGGCATCCATTTCCATGTCCGGTCGGCACAGATCTGCCCCCAGATCGAAAAGGTCGTTTTGGATCGCGGCCAGCTGCGCGTCCATCTCACCTTCTGCGTGTAGGCGGGCGAGGCCGACGGTGGCATTCGCCTCGTCAACCGTGCCGTAGGCGGAAACGCGCATTGAGTGTTTGGCGACGCGTGCGCCGTTTCCCAGAGCGGTTTCACCGGCGTCGCCGGTCTTTGTGTAGATCTTGTTGAGAACAACCATTACGCGCCTCCCATCCGGCGGAAAAAGACAAAGATCAGGATCAGGATGACCGCGACGAATTGTGCCCCGATCCGGTAACGCATGATCCTGTTGGCGTGTTTTTTATTGAAGTCACCGCCTTTGGCAAAGCCGCCGATCCCGATCAGGAGAATGATCAAGACCGCAATGCATGCCACGGCCACAACAAGAAAGAGTGGGTCATTTGCCATTTCAGTTCTCCCGGCAATTTCGGTTCGACCAGCACTTAGCGGTGTGTCCTGAAAAAGCGAACCGGAAATTTCGCGTTATCCCTTCAGAAGCACCCAGTCCAGCGCGCGTGAGGGCAAAATCCGCTTGAGAAACCCGACAATGTAGGTCGGGGTTGTGACGTAATAGCGCGGCTTTGGGTTGTAGTGTTCGAGTGCGTGCAGCAGCTTTTTGGACACCGCACTTGCCGGCAATTCGAACGGATCGGGCCCGCGGTTTTCATAGAGGCGCTTGAGCAGGCCGGTTTCGTACTGTTTGGCGCGTGGCGAGTTCTTCCAGTCTATCCACTTCTCGAAATGCGGGATCGCCTTGCGGCGCAGGTCGGAGGTGACCGGACCGGGCTCGATCAGGATTACCTTGATATTCGTGTCGAGCATTTCGAGCCGCAGCGTGTCCGTCAGTCCCTCCATCGCGAACTTCGTTGCGTTGTAGGCCCCGCGCCAGCGCATCGCGACAAAGCCCAGAACGGACGAACAGTTCAGAATGCGGCCATGCCCCTGCGCCCGCATAACAGGGATCACCTGCCGGGTCAGTTCGTGGTAGCCGAACAGGTTGGCCTCGAAGATTGCGCGCAGCGCGTCAGTTGGCAGATCCTCAACGGCCCCCGGTACCGCATAGGCGCCATTGTTGAACACGGCGTCGAGCGTGCCGCCGGTCCGGCTCAGGCATTCCTGAACGGCATCGGAAATAGTCTCCGCCGCCTCGTAATCGAGAACGAAGCTCTCAAGGCCTTCCTCCCTTAGCCGGGCACAGTCCGCCTCCTGACGGCAGGTGGCGAAGACCCGCCACCCCTGATTGTGCAGGTAATGGGCTGCATCGTAACCAATTCCCGAGGAACATCCGGTAATCAGAATGGATTTCTTGCTCAATTTTCGCCTCTTTTCATATCATCTCTGGACCGTGCTGCCTGCTGCATTTACACCGTATCTATGACCGATGCTACTGACGACCCCAAGATGGAGCCTGTGGATCTTGCTGAACCGCTTCGGCGCGCCATTGGCGAGCGGTATCTGCAATACGCGCTGTCGACGATCATGCATCGCGCCTTGCCCGATGCCCGTGACGGTTTGAAGCCGGTACATCGACGCATTCTCTATGCGATGCGGGAGCTGCGTTTGGCGTCCAATGGCGGGTTCCGGAAATCGGCAAAGATCTCCGGCGATGTCATGGGCAACTATCACCCCCACGGTGATCAGGCGATTTACGACGCACTGGCGCGCCTGGCGCAGGATTTCAACGTACGCTATCCGCTGGTCGACGGGCAGGGCAATTTCGGCAATATCGACGGCGATAACCCGGCGGCGGCGCGTTACACCGAAGCGCGGATGACAGCGGCTGCCGAGGCGCTGCTCGAGGGTCTGTCCGAGAATGCGGTCGACTTCCGGGACAATTATGACGGCACCTTGCAGGAGCCCGTGGTTCTGCCGGCCACCTTCCCGAACCTTCTGGCCAATGGGTCAAGCGGGATCGCGGTGGGCATGGCGACCAACATCCCGCCTCATAACATCGGCGAGCTGTGCGATGCCTGCATTCACCTGATCAAAGCCCCGAATGCGAGGGACGAGACGCTGCTTGAGTATGTCCCTGGACCGGATTTTCCGACCGGCGGCACGATCGTGGAGCCACGCGAGAATATCGCCGAGGCTTACCGCACCGGACGCGGGGCATTCCGCCTGAGGGCCAAGTGGGAGATCGAGGATCTGGGACGCGGCCAATGGCAGGTCGTTGTCACCGAGATCCCTTACCAGGTTCAGAAATCCAAGCTGATCGAAAAAATCGCCGAACTGATCCAAACCAAGAAGGTCCCGATCCTTACCGATATTCGTGATGAGTCCGCCGAGGATATCCGCGTGATTCTCGAGCCA
>JABDPP010000213.1 GCA_013042765.1 Litoreibacter sp. | reverse complement strand
CGATTGATCAGTTCATGATCCCGGTGCCGTTCCCGCACGAGGAGGACGCTCTTCAGCAAAATCTTGAAATGCGCCGGAGAGCCATGGAGCATCTGACCAATGACGGTGTGATCGTGATCTTTCCGTCTGGCGTCGTCGCTACATCGCAGACCGCCTTCGGTCCGGTGGTCGAGTCGGATTGGAACCCGTTCACAGCGAAGATGATCCAGCGCTCAGGGGCGACGGTGGTTCCGGTATTCTTCCCCGGTCGCAACTCGCGTGCCTACCAAATCGCGAACCAGATCTCCTCAACGCTGCGTCAGGGGCTTTTGCTCTATGAAGTGCGACATGCGCTCTATAAACCGCAGGCGCCGGTTGTGGGTGAGCCGATATCGCAGGAAGAGATCAAGCGCTGGTCAAGCGACCCACGTGGCTTTGTCGCCTGGCTGCGTGAAACGACAATCGGCCTGAGCGACGAACGCTGAGCATCTCTATCGTGTTGGAACCGGTGGGTCCTGCCGGTAGTCATAGAAACCGCGCTGCGTTTTGCGGCCGAGCCATCCGGCCTCTACATATTTTGTGAGCAACGGGCAGGGACGATACTTCGTGTCCGCCAAGCCGTCATGCAGGACGTTCATGATTGCAAGGCAAGTATCGAGGCCGATGAAATCCGCCAATTCCAGTGGGCCCATCGGGTGGTTCGCACCGAGTCGCAGTGAACTGTCGATGGACGAGACGGAACCAACGCCCTCATAAAGGGTATAGACGGCCTCATTGATCATCGGCATCAGGATCCGGTTCACGATGAAGCCCGGGAAATCCTCCGCGCTTGCGGCTGTTTTGTTCAGGTTGTCGACGACAGTCAGGCAAGCTTTGTAGGCCTCTTCGTCGGTTGCAATCCCGCGGATCAGCTCAACGAGCTGCATGACCGGAACCGGATTCATGAAGTGGAACCCCATGAATTTCTCGGGCCTGTCGGTGCGCGAGGCCAGTCGCGTAATCGAGATCGACGACGTGTTAGATGTCAGGATCGTATGTGGCTGCAGGTGCGGCACCAGGTCTTCGAAAATGGCCGTCTTGACGGTTTCACGCTCGGTCGCCGCCTCGATCACCAGATCGGATGCACCAAGGCTTGGCAGGCGGAGATCAGTCTTGATCCGGCCAAGCGCCTCCTTGTGCTGATCAGACGTGATCTTGCCGCGTGTGGCCTGCCGTTCCATGTTGGAATCGATCGTTTGAATGGCAGCGTCCAGCGCCTCCTGAGAAACGTCGTTAAGCAGAACGTCATAGCCCGCAAGCGCCAGTACATGTGCGATGCCGTTGCCCATTTGGCCTGCACCAACAACGCCAACCTTCTGAATTTCCATACCGCGTGCCTGTCCTGTGAGATTGGGCGCACAATAGGCTCGGTTCAACAGCAGGTGCAAGGTCTGGCGATGATTAGAAACTGAGACAATTTTGCAGTTTAGGGATTTCTCAAGCTCTGAGTCGGATTTTGCATCCTGCGAGAAAAGGAGAGGTGGGAAGATGGCCTTTGAAAGACCGGGCGAAAGCCCGTTGGACTATTATAAGTGCCGCTATGGCAAATCGAAATTGTTGTTTCGGGGGCCCAAGCGGGATCTCAAAAACGGGTATTACGCCTTTATTGGCGGAACCGAGACATATGGGAAATACGTCAAGGACCCATTCCCGGAGTTGCTGGAGCAGGAGGTCGGCTGGCCCTGTGTCAATTTCGGTGCCCTGAATGCCGGCGTCGATGCATTCCTGGGCGATCCTTCTTTGCTGGAGCTTTGCGAGAAGGCAAAGGGAACCGTCATTCAGGTGATGGGTGCCCAGAACATGTCGAACCGGCTCTATTCAGTTCATCCACGCCGGAATGATCGCTTCCTCAAGGCATCACAAATGCTGGAGATGCTCTTTCGCGAGGTTGATTTCACGGAGTATTCCTTCACCCGGCATTTGTTGTCTTCTCTCAAAAGTCTGTCGCCGGAGAAGTTCTCTGCCTTGGAAGCGGAGTTGAAAGAGGCCTGGATTGCCCGAATGAAAGCGCTGTCGAAGAGGATTAGCGGACGCACAACGCTTTTGTGGATTTCCGATCGTCTTCCGGAAGAGGAGGGGCCCTTCGAGGGGAATGAACTGGGCCTTGATCCATTGTTCGTTGACCGCACCATGATCGAGGCGGTCCGCCCATTCGTTACCGATGTAGTCGAGGTAAAAATTCCTGCGGAGATGACGCTGAGCGGGACAGCGGGGATGTTCTTCCCTCCGCTTGAAGCAGGTGTCGCGTCGGAGATGTATGGCCCGGATGTCCATCAGTACATCGCGGATCAGCTTCGGGAAATGTTCTAATGAGAAAGGGCCCGCCGTCGGAAAAAACGGCGGGCCCTGAGATTCAATTCAGGAACGCTCTCAGAGCTTTTCGATCAGGTCCGGCACAGCTTCGAACAAATCGGCGACAAGACCGTAATCGGCCACCTGGAAGATCGGGGCTTCTTCGTCCTTGTTGATCGCGACGATGACCTTGGAGTCTTTCATTCCAGCGAGGTGCTGGATTGCACCGGAGATGCCCACGGCAACATAAAGATCCGGGGCCACCACCTTACCGGTCTGACCGACCTGCCAGTCATTCGGGGCATAGCCTGAGTCAACTGCAGCGCGCGATGCGCCAACGGCAGCGCCCAGCTTGTCTGCGAGTTTCTCGATCATCGCGAAATCTTCCTCGGAACCGACACCGCGGCCGCCGGATACAACGATTCCTGCAGAGGTGAGTTCCGGCCGGTCGCTGGCTGCGACCTTGTCCTCGACCCATTCGCTGAGGTCAGGGT
>JABDPP010000207.1 GCA_013042765.1 Litoreibacter sp. | reverse complement strand
GTCCAAAGAACTTCTCGGCCAGTACAAGATCAAGGTGCCGGACGGCAGGCTCGCCAAAACCCCTGAAGAGGCCGAAAGCCGGTGTCGTGAGATCGATTCCGAGCGCTATGTCGTCAAGGCGCAGATCGGCGCTGGCGGTCGTGGCCTCGCAGGTGGCATCCGGTTTGCCGCAACGCCCAGCGCAGTGCGCGACGAAGCCGGAAAGTTGCTCGGAAAAGCCCTCGTGACCGAACAGACCACGGCCGAGGGCGAAGTGGTCGCCAGCGTCTTCGTCGAGGCGGCAGTCAAAATCGCGGACAGTTTCTATATCGCGCTCGTTATTGATCCGGCCTCAGGCCAGCCGACCTTGCTCGCCTCCGACAAGGGCGGCGTAGAGTTCGAGCAGATGACCCGCATGGACCCCGACCTCGTTGGCGCTTTGGCCCTGACGGGAACGGGCAAGAAGGGGGTTTCCAGCTTCCTTGCCGAGCGGGGTTTCCCAAAGGGCAAGACAGATGCTGCGGCCGAGCTGATCCTGTCTGCTCAACGCGCTTTCTCCGACAATGACATGACTCTTCTGGAGATCAATCCGCTGGTCCTTTCGGAAGACGGCGAGTGGATCGCGGTGGATGCGAAAAGCGTGCTTGATGACAATGCCTTGTTTAGGCACCCCGAGTTCGAGTCCTTCCTGGAGACGAACGACTGGTCCGCCGCGGAGCGGATCGCGCATGAGAATGACATCAACCTCGTGAAGCTTGATGGCAGCATTGGCGTGATTGTGAACGGTGCAGGCCTGGGGCTTGCCACCAACGACATGCTGGTGGCCGCCGGCGGCAGCCCTGCAAACTTCATGGACATCCGGACCACCGCCACAAGTTTCCAGATCGCCAAAGGAGTCGAGCTGATCCTCGAAGATCCGCAGGTGACGGCCGTTTTCCTCAACGTGCATGGCGGCGGCATGACCGTATGCGACACGGTGGCTGAAGGGGTCGCCTTCGCCTATTCCAGATCCGAGCGCAAGCTGCCCATTGTGGCGCGCCTCGCTGGCCAGAACTCCAGCTGGGCTGAGAGAATTCTCAAAGACAGGCACCTGCCATTCGAGACGTACCCGGACATGAGCGCTGCAATTTCGCGGGTCGTGGAACTTGCCAAGTCGGGAGGACGCTGATGTCTATTCTTGTTGATCGTGACACCAAGGTCATCATTCAGGGCATGACCGGTCGCTCCGGCACCTTCTACGCCGATCAGGCAATCCGCTACGGTTCGCAATATGTGGGCGGCGTGCGCCCCGGCAAGGGCGGCACGAAGCATCTGGGGCTTCCCGTGTTCGACACGGTGGCCGAAGCGATGGAAAAGACCGGCGCCACTGCGAGCCTTGTCATGGTTCCTGCTCATAATGCCGCCGCGGCGATGATCGAAGCGATCGACGCCGGCATCAGCATAATCGTTTGTGTGACTGAACGCGTGCCACTGCATGACATGATCCGTGTAAAATCAGCGCTAGCAAAGTCACGCACCGTTCTGGTCGGACCGAATTCTCAGGGCATCCTGACGCCCGAAGGCTGCAAGGTCGGCGTGATGCCGACCATGAACGCAACGCCGGGGCCCGTTGGCATCGCGTCGCGTTCCGCCTCACTGACCTCGGAGATTCTTGCCCAGTCCAGCGCCGCGGGGCTTGGGCAGTCCACCACTGTCGGCATCGGGGGTGATCCGATCCACGGGATCGGTTTTGTCGGATGCCTTGAGCGGTTCCGTGACGACCCCGACACCGAGGCCGTCATCCTGATCGGCGAGATTGGCGGCACCGAGGAAGAAGAGGCCGCCGCGTATCTCTCATCCGTCGAGTATGGCAAGCCGGTCATTGCTCTGATCGTGGGCGAGCACGCGCCGAAAGAGCGCCGCATGGGGCATGCCGGAACACTCTCCATGTTCGGCACACAAACCGCGGCGGCGAAGTCCAAACTACTGGCCGCAGCCGGTGTGATTATCGCCTCGGACACCGATCAGGTTGTGCCCTGTGTGAAAGCTGCTTTAGAACAGGGCTGACCGATCGACACCAACATGTGAGGCGCCCATGTCCCTGCCCGATCAAATGCAAGCCATCGAAGCATCTGAACCGGGCGGCCCGGACGTTCTTTCGCTCACAACACTGCCCCGCCCCGAGCCCGGCCCCGGTGAGGCCCTGATCAAGGTAACGGCAGCCGGCATCAACGGCCCCGACCTCGTGCAGCGCCGCGGCCACTACCCGCCACCCAAAGGCGCATCTCCCTTGCTGGGCCTCGAGGTCTCAGGCGAGGTTGTGGCCACGGGCAGCGAACAGTCGCTCTGGTCGGTCGGAGACAAGGTTTGCGCCCTGACCAATGGCGGAGGCTACGCGCAATATGTCAGCGTCGACGCAACGCACTGCCTGCCGATCCCCGAGGGCATTCCAGAGATCGACGCAGCTGGCCTGCCGGAAACCTATTTCACCGTCTGGAGCAACGTTTTCCATGGCCATGAAATTCCTGAGAATGGCCTCTTTCTGGTGCATGGCGGCTCGGGCGGCATCGGATCCTGCGCGATCCAGCTCGGCAAGGCAATGGGCCTGCGGGTCTTCACCACGGCCGAAAGCCCAGAAGCCTGTACCTTCTGCGAGGAGCTTGGCGCCGACCGCGCGATCAATTTTCAGGAGGAGGACTTCGTCGAGATCGTACGTGAGGCCGGTGGAGCGGACATCGTCCTCGACATCATCGGCGGCGATTACATCGCCCGCAATATCAAGGCCAGCCGCCACGATGCACGTCTCATCTCGCTGGCCTTCAACAAGGGCTCAAAAATCGAGATCAATCTGATGCCGATGATGCTCAAACGCCTGACCCTGACCGGCTCAACGCTCCGGTCGCGGCCTGATGGGTTCAAGAGCGCGGTTGCCTCCGAATTGCGCGACACAGTCTGGCCTATCTTTGCGGCAGGTAAGCTGCGCGCGGTGACCTACAGAACGCTTCCTCTGGAAGAGGCCGCCGAAGGACACCGACTGATGGAATCGGGAAACCACCGGGGCAAGATCCTGCTGCTTCCCTGAGACGGTCAGAAATCTTGGACAACTTCACCGTCTAGAGGGCACAAAGAACCGGTAAGCGAAGTCTTCTAAGCTTGGAGGAAAGTGGCGCGCTGGGGAGGATTCGAACCCCCGACCCCTTGATTCGTAGTCAAG
>JABDPP010000206.1 GCA_013042765.1 Litoreibacter sp. | reverse complement strand
GGATTGGGCCAAGGCCCGTGAACTCGCCAATAGCAGTGAATACCTCGTAGGCCATCGAGTCCTCGTTGCCGATGAAAGTGTCGTTTGACGGGATCACCATAGAAAGGAACGAAAAGAAGCGGTTGGTGGTTGGGTCCGCTTTCAGCGTGATCGAGGCAATTTCGCCCGGATCAATGACGGGTGCACCGGCAAACCTCTCTGGCCAAAAGATCACGCCAGACGTTGCACCTGCGGCGGTTGCATCTGCAATCATCCCGCTTGGATCGCCTTCCTCAGCAAGCATTTCAAGCGCACCAGAGGCGGGCGCATTGCGGAGAGGCTGTGTGGAAACTATCTGAGTTTAGGCGATTGTTGTGGCGTCGGGGCGCTTGGATCGTAATTGGCCAAATTATCGACTAAGGCGCGTCAGATTTGGTTTGAGGCTTGTTCTGTCGGCATTCGGGCGCTTTTTGAGGCAGTTAATTGGCCAAGTGACCGCCTTTATGCCTTCATCGCGGCTATCAGCGCCGGGATACCGATGATCTTCATCATGCGGGTCATGTTGTAGGCGAGGACGTGCAACGCCATTTCAGTAGCGACGTTTTTTAGCCGCCTCATCTTGAAGTGCGTCGCACCCATCCATGATTTGATCGTGCCGTAGGGATGCTCAACAGTCATGCTGCGCACGGCCAGTTGAGTGGGGTCCTTGTCCAGACGCTGCTGGACCCTTTCCAGCACATCCTCATGTTCCCAACGGCGAATGCGGCGCTCCTTGCTGTTGGTGCATTTGTCTTTGATGACGCAGGTGGCACAGTTGCTCGACCAATAGACCCTGATGGCTTTACCATCCTGAGGGCCCGTGAACCGGTAGATCAGTTTCTCGCCAGCCGGGCAGATGTAGATGTCAGCCTCCGCGTCATAGGCAAAATCAGCTTTGTCGAACTGCCCGCGCGCACCGGCATTCGAGGTTTGAGGTTTGGGCACAACGACAGAGATGCCTGCCTCTTCGCAAGCAAGGATTTCCTCGCTTTTGTAATACCCCTTATCGGCAATGGCCTCGATCTGGTCCGAGGCCATTACGTCGCGCGCAGCAACGGCCATCATCGACAAGGCGTCACGGTCGTAGCCATGCATGGTGACCTCATGCGCGACGATCAGATGGTTCTCAGCCTCTACCGCGGTTTGCACATTATACCCGACAACGCGCGGCATGCGGGGCGTCGTCGCCATGGATCGCGCATCAGGATCGCTCAGCGAGACCTGTGTCTCGCCGGTGTCATCCATGCGTTTCTCGATCGATCTGTAGCGACGGGCTTCCTTTTGCAGATGTTCCAGCTTTCGCAGGGTGCGTTCCATGCGCGCCTCGGGCAATACCGTTCCGGTCTGCTCAAACACGGCGTCGGCGCGATCCAGCTCACCCAGATAACGCTCAATGGCCTTGTCAATCTCACCCAGCCTCTGGCGCAGCTTGCCACGGGTGTAGTTTCTAGACTTGGCATTGACGGCCTTGAACCGGCTACCGTCGATTGCGACGAGGCGTCCATCCAGCAGGTTGATATCTCGACACAGGGCAACGAACTGTTGGCAAACCTTGCGGATCGCGGGGCCGTTATCCTTCCCAAAGTCAGCAATCGTCTTGAAGTCCGGCTTCAAACGTCCCGTCAGCCAAATGAGTTCCAGGTTGCGACCGCACTCCCGTTCCAGTCGCCGCGATGACTGGATCTGGTTCAAATATCCGTAGAGATAAATGCGCAGCATCAACCCGGGATGATAACCAGGCCGACCCGTCACAGCAGGCGAAGCATGGAAACCCAAATCCGCCAAATCGAGCATGTCGATGAACGCATCAATCGCGCGGACGGGGCTGTCTTCAACAACATAATCGTCAAGACACTCGGGCAACAATATCGCCTGATTCCGGTCTGCGCCTTCAATAAACTGCGCCATGGAATGCCTCCGCTCCGAATGTGGAAATCATACCATCAATCAGATCACCAAGGGAGTTTTCACACAGCCTCCGGACTATCCTGGCGTTGGCGTTCTCAGAAGTAATAGCCGCTGTCAAACCTTACCGGGCAGTCATGCACAGTGCAGGTTCACGTCAGTTCCACCTCTTGGCTATGGACCCCAAGGGTCACAAAGAATTATTTGCTCCTAAAGCAGGCATCTAAGTCTCCTTTCCGTAAAAATCTAATAATTTGTACGGTCTCAAATTTACCGAATTGAAAAGTCCAAGATATAGGCAGTCACGCATATAGTTTCGGAGATATGCGATGTATGGATTGGTAAACAACGGTGTGCGCAAATTTATCGTCGATTCCCATGGCGAGGACGTTTGGCGAGAAATTTGTGAAAAGGCCGGGGTTCCCGATGAGGAGTTCGAGAACTTAACGGCTTATGACGACCAGCATACGTATGCGCTGGTAGGCGCGGTTAGCGAGAAGCTGGAGCTGCCCGCGGAACAAGTTCTCGAAATTTTCGGTGAGTACTGGGTCGGGTTCTCAAAGGCTACGGCAATCGGCAGACTGATCGACCAAGGCAGCGAGAGATTTATCGACCGCATTCGGGGGCTCGACGAAATGCACGAGCGCATAAAGCTGACCATGACCCATCTTGATCCGCCCTCCTTCGAATTCGAAGAGGTGAGCGA
>JABDPP010000072.1 GCA_013042765.1 Litoreibacter sp. | reverse complement strand
GATCTGCTGATATTACCTCGAATGATCTCATGGGTCTTATCGTTCGTGTGCGTAATCCCACAAGCGATCTGCCGGACCGCCGTCTCTTTTGACAGGAAGGAAAACAACACCGGGTCTTCGTCCCCCGGCTGCATCTCCAGAACTGACCAGTTAATGGTCCGGCCGTTGAGCCGGGGCGGCGTTCCAGTCTTCAAGCGCCCAAGTTTCAGCCCGAAATCATCAATCCGCTCAGCAAGCCTAACCGAAGGATCGTCACCCATCCGGCCACCTGGTCGCGAAACATCGCCAATGTGGATGATCCCGCGGAGGAAGGTCCCTGCTGTCAGAACAACGGATCGCGCACTGATATCTCCTCCCTCAGCGAGAACAACACCACAACAACACGATCCCTCCATCAAGAGATCGACGACCTCTGCCTCGACCACCGAGAGATTCTCTTGCTCAGAAACCTGCTGTTGCACGGATTGGCGATACAGTGACCGATCCGCCTGGGCCCGGGGGCCCTGAACCGCCGGCCCTTTTCTGCGGTTAAGAAGGCGAAACTGGATCCCGGCAGCATCCGCAGCCCGACCCATAATTCCGTCAAATGCATCAATTTCCCGAACAAGGTGGCCTTTTCCCAAGCCACCAATCGCTGGATTGCAGGACATAACGCCGATAGAATCGCGCTTATGGGTGATCAGAGCAGTGCGTACGCCCATCCGCGCAGCAGCGGCTGCGGCCTCGACACCAGCATGTCCGCCGCCCACAACTATCACATCAAACTGCGAATGTTTCACGTGAAACACTCCTACTTACCTAGACAGAAGCTGGAAAAGATCTCATCCAGAACGGACTCAACATCCACTAGACCAATCATGCTTTCTAAAGATCGGATCGCCGATCTCAGTTCTTCTGCCGCGATTTCTGTTCTTTCAACTCCGCGATCTAGTTCATCCAGACAATTTTTTAAAGACCCAACCGCTGTCTGGAGCGCTTCGCGGTGCCGCTGCCTGATCGCCAGAGATGCACCGGAAGCTCGACCTTCCAATTCCTCGGTCACCTTGGTCACCAACTTATCGACGCCGAAACCAGTCAAACCAGACACACCATAAGCGATATCCGCCAAGTCAGCCTTCCCCTGAAAAACAAGATCTCCCTTCTGAGGATCAAGCCCCGGAACGCCACCTTCCTGATCTACTAGAAAGATCCGAAGATCCGCCTTCTCCGCGCGATCCCGAGCCCGCGCGATCCCGATACTCTCCACCTCGTCCTCGGTTTCTCGCAAGCCGGCTGTATCCAGGAATGTAACAGGGAGCCCCTTGAGGTCCATACGCACCTCAATCACATCCCGCGTGGTTCCTGCTATGGAAGACGTGATCGCCGCATCGCGACCAGCAAGCGCATTCAGCAGGGTTGATTTGCCGATGTTCGGCGGGCCGATGATCGCAACCTCAAACCCATCCCGAATCCGCTCAGCTGCGAATGAGGAGGACGCTTCCTGCTCCAACTGCGCTTGAACACCTTGAACGAGCGAAGTGACTTCCGGCGTGACGTCCACCGGAACTTCCTCGTCAACAAAATCAATGGTGACTTCCAAAAGTGCTGCTGCGCGCACCAGATCAGCACGCCACTGTTCCACCACTCGACCCAGCGCCCCATCAAAGACGCGGACCGCTTGCCGTCTTTGTGCTTCCGTCTCAGCGTCTATGAGATCTGCAAGGCCCTCAACCTGCGAGAGATCCAGAACCCCGTTATCCATGGCGCGCCGGGTAAACTCACCAGGCTCGGCCAGGCGGCAGCCCTCTACATCGCCCAGAACTTCTAGAACGCGTTTCACAATTGCCGGGCTACCATGTAGCTGAAACTCAACCACATCCTCGCCGGTAAAGCTTTTGCCATGGTCAAATCGCAGGACCATTGCCTTGTCGATCAATTCACCGGCCCGGTCACACACCGGACGAACCGCTGTGCGGCGCGCCTCCGGGAGCAGGCCAACCAGTTCGGCCGCAACTTGGAGCGCCGCGGGACCAGACAAACGGATCACGGAAACACCCGCTTTGCCTCGGGCTGTGGCCAGAGCGAAAATTGTGTCCATTTTCAAAGCAACCTATTGTTAATAAACAATAAAGTTAAGAAGCGTCAGGTATTCATCGAGTCGAAGAATTCCGAGTTGGATTTGGTTTGCTTAAGCTTGCCAAGCAGGAACTCAATCGCATCCGTTGTGCCCATCGGGTTGAGGATCCGACGCAGAACAAAGGTTTTCTGCAAGTCGTTCTTATCGACCAGCAGTTCTTCCTTACGCGTACCCGACTTGAGGATATCCATCGCCGGGAAGACGCGTTTGTCAGCCACTTTGCGATCAAGGACAATCTCGGAGTTACCCGTCCCTTTGAATTCTTCAAAGATAACTTCGTCCATACGGCTACCTGTATCGATCAGGGCCGTTGCGATAATGGTCAGAGACCCGCCCTCTTCAATATTACGGGCGGCACCGAAGAAGCGCTTAGGCCGTTGGAGAGCGTTCGCATCCACACCACCGGTCAGAACCTTACCAGATGACGGAACGACAGTGTTAAAAGCGCGACCAAGACGCGTGATCGAGTCCAGAAGGATCACAACATCGCGTTTGTGTTCGACAAGCCTCTTGGCCTTCTCGATCACCATCTCAGAAACGCCCACGTGTCGCGTGGCGGGCTCATCAAAGGTTGAGCTGATGACCTCCCCCTTGACCGAGCGCTGCATGTCTGTGACTTCCTCAGGCCGTTCATCGATTAGCAGAACGATCAGGTAGCATTCCGGATGGTTCGCTTCGATCGAGTTCGCGATGTTCTGAAGCAAAACCGTCTTACCAGTCCGTGGAGGCGCAACGATCAGAGAACGCTGTCCCTTACCGATCGGCGCCACGAGATCAATTATCCGTGCTGAACGATCTTTCACGGTCGGATCCTGCATCTCCATTGTGAGACGTTCGTCCGGATACAGCGGTGTCAGGTTGTCAAAGCTTACCTTGTGACGGGATTTCTCTGGATCCTCAAAATTGATCCGAGTAACCTTAGTGATTGCAAAGTAGCGCTCGCTTTCAAGTGGCGCACTCATGTGGCCTTCAACTGTATCCCCGGTCCGCAAGGAGAATTGACGGATCATGTCAGGCGACACGTAGATATCATCCGGGCCTGGCAGGTAGTTGGCTTCCGGAGACCGTAGGAACCCGAAACCGTCCTGAAGCACTTCGAGCACACCATCGCCCGAGATCTCCCAACCTTCTTCGGCGCGCTCTTTCAGGATCGAGAACATCATCTCGCCCTTGCGCATCGTGGGCGCGTTTTCGATTTCCAGCTCTTCGGCCATCGTGACCAGATCCGCCGGGCTTTGTTTTTTCAGATCTGCAAGGTTCAGACGATCTTCAGACATATGGAGATACCGTTATTACGCCCGAAGGCGTTGTTTCTTTGAAAATGGAAAAGTCTGGCAGAACAGCCAGCGCTCAATCCATAAAGACAGATGGAGAGTGAGTCAAACGCGCTCAGAAGGGACGCACCACCACTGAGATCACGATAAAGATCATCAGCAGTGTCGGGACCTCATTCATGATCCGGTAATTCCGTCCGGAGATCGTGTTTTTCTCTTCCACGAAGCTCTTACGCGCTCTGGCCAGCCACATGTGAAACCATGTCATCGCCAGAACACTGGCGCCCTTCATCCATGGCCACCCTTCGGACCAGTCGACAATACCCGGTGTGAAGACAAGTGCCAGGCCAAAGATCCAAGTCGAAATCATTGATGGGTTCATAATCAGCTTCAGAAGCTTGAACTCCATCATCTGAAACAAAGCATCCGTTTCAGATCCAACAGTAACCCGTTCGGTGTGATGGACATAAAGTCTCGGTAAATAGAACAGTCCAGCCATCCATGCGATCACAGACATGATATGAATACTCTTGATCCACGGATACGCACTGGCGAGAAAGTCTGTCATGTCATTCTGATCTCCTTGCTCTTCTTAAATATATAAAAGAAAGAAAGAAAAGATGATGTTGTATGTAGGGGCTGTGGATAGCGGGGATTACTTTCTTATTCACAGCATGGCAGAGGTTAACAACTTCGATCTACAATATCGGAAGTTACTCAATTTAATTTATTATAATCAGTGACTTAAACATTTTAAAGCGGGTATAAACCTGTGCGTCTATCTGTGAATAGACCGAATCGCAGATGGTCTTTCAACAGCTGTGATATTTCTCTTCAACAATGGATAAATGAATGGAGGAAAAAAGCGCCTTGGGGATGAAGAACCCAAATGGGAAAGAGACAGTGGATTACCTAAATGATATCCGAACTATATCCTTTGACTTACTCATAAGGTTATCCACATGACACGACGATTGATACTTGCTTCCGGGTCTCAGATCCGCCGTGAATTGCTGGAGCGAGCAGGTGTTTCGTGCGAGCAAATGTCTCCCCGGGTTGATGAGGATAGCATCAAGGCCAGCTTAATGGCCGAGCAGGCAAAGGCCCGTGACATCGCGGACACACTCGCAGAGTACAAGGCCCGTAGAATTTCACAGAAATGCCCTGACGCGATTGTTCTCGGCTGTGACCAGGTTCTGGAGTTCGACGGCGCGATCCTGTCGAAGCCACTTTCCCAAGAAGATCTGATGGCGCAGTTGGTTGCCATGCGTGGTAAGAAGCACACGCTATTTTCTGCCGCTGTCATTTATGATGCTGGTAAACCCGTCTGGCGTAGCATTACCCAAGCAGGGATGTTCATGCGCGCGGCCTCTGACATCTATCTTGAAGATTACATAGCCCGAAACTGGGAGTGCATTTGCCACTGCGTTGGCGGATATCAGTTGGAGGCGGAAGGGGCCCGCCTGTTCGCAAGAGTAGACGGTGACTATTTTACTGTTCTGGGAATGCCGCTATTGGACATTCTGAACTATCTGACGATGAGAGGTGAGTTACTGGGATGACGAAAGATTCCATTCCCCTAGCCGGTGTAATTGGACAGCCGGTCGCGCATTCCCGATCACCGCGCCTTCATGGTCATTGGCTGCAGCGTTATGGGCTGCCGGGTTATTACATCCCGATGGAAGTGGCGGGAGCGGATCTTGCACATGTTCTGGACAACCTCCCGAAAATGGGTTTCCGCGGTGTTAACGTGACAATACCGCATAAGGAGAAGGTTCTGGATCTGTCGGATGTTGTTTCCGATCGGGCCGCGATTATTGGATCCGCGAATACGCTGACCTTTCAGAACGATGGAAAGATCCATGCAGACAATACGGATGGCTTAGGGTTCATCGCGAATCTGAAACAAGAAGCCCCTGATTGGGACGGAAGCGCCGGGTCTGCTCTTGTCCTGGGTGCTGGCGGGGCAGCGCGTGCCATTATCGCAGCGCTTTTGCAGGAAGGCGTGCCGGAGGTCCTCGTGACGAACAGGACGCGCGCCCGGGCAGATGCTCTCAAATCCCATTTCGGTGCAAAGGTGCGCGTTGTTGACTGGAACCAGGCTAGCGCGGCGATCGAAGGTGCTGCAACTTTGGTCAACAGCACATCGCTTGGGATGGAAGGGAAAGAAGAGCTGAAGGTCTCTCTGTCGAAACTGAAACCCGAAACGCTTGTGACAGATATTGTGTATGCGCCCCTGCAGACAAACCTTCTGATCTCCGCTTCGGAAAAGGGCTGCAGAACGGTCGATGGTCTGGGAATGCTGCTCCATCAGGCTGTCCCGGGATTCGAGCGTTGGTTTGGAAAACGTCCAGAGGTCGATGAAGAGCTACGCAAAGCGGTTCTGGCGTGACCAAGAAGCCCTTTATTCTGGGTCTCACCGGTTCAATCGGGATGGGAAAGTCGACAACAGCCGAGATG